>JAHDSS010000418.1 GCA_018432565.1 Kiritimatiellia bacterium | reverse complement strand
ATCCGGCGCACGGTGATCCAGCTGATTCTCTCGACGCATCCGGACGACTGTTTGCAGTGCCCGCGCAACAACAACTGCGAGCTGCAGCGGCTGGCGGCGGAGTTCGGGGTGCGCGAGGCGCCCTACGGCAAGCGGCTGCGGGACCTGCCGGCGGACGACACGACGGGCTCGCTGATCCTGAATCCGGAGAAGTGCATTCTGTGCGGGCGGTGCGCGGCGGTGTGCCAGCAGATGCAGGGGGTGTGGGCGCTGGAATTCATCGGCCGCGGCGAGACCACGCGGATCGCGCCGGCGGCGGACGTGACGCTGGCGGAGTCGCCGTGCATCCAGTGCGGGCAGTGCTCGGCGCACTGCCCGGTGGGGGCGATCTACGAGCACAGCCACGCGAAGGAAGTGTACGCGGCGCTGGCGGACCCGAAGAAGCACTGCGTGGTGCAGATCGCCCCGGCGGTGCGCGTGGCGCTGGGCGAGGATTTCGGTTACGAGCCGGGGACGCTGCTGACGGGCAAGATCTACGCCGCGCTGCGGCGGCTGGGGTTCAACGCGGTGTTCGACACCAACTTCGGCGCGGACCTGACGATCATGGAGGAGGGGTCCGAATTCATCGAGCGCTTCGTGAACGGGAAGGGCGAGCTGCCGCTGATCACGAGCTGCTGCCCGTCGTGGACGGACTACATGGAGAAATTCGCGCCGGACTTCATTCCGAACTTTTCGACGGCCAAGTCGCCGCAGGCGATGGTGGGGGCGCTGGCGAAGACCTACTACGCGAAGCGGCTGGGGCTGGATCCCAGGGACCTCTTCGTGGTGTCGATCATGCCGTGCACGGCCAAGAAGTTCGAGATCCGCCGCAGCGAGGAGATGAGCAGCTCGGGGCAGCAGGACATCGACTATTCGCTGACGACGCGCGAGCTGTGCCGGATGATCAAGAGCGCGGGGATCGACTTCCCGAACCTGCCCGACGACGAGCGGGTGGACTCGGTGCTGGGCGACTACACGGGGGCGGGCACGATCTTCGGCGTGACCGGCGGCGTGATGGAGGCGGCGCTGAGGACGGCGCACTGGGCGCTGACGCAGGAGCGCCTGCCCACGATGGAGCTGACGGCGATTCGCGGCCTGGACGGCGTGAAGGCGGCGACGCTGCAGGTGGCGGGCAAGGAGGTGCGCGTGGCGGTGGCCCACTCGATGGCGAACATCGAGAAGGTCCTCGACAACGTGCGCGCGGCGCGCAAGAAGGGGGCGGAGACGCCGTACCACTTCATCGAGGTGATGGCGTGCCGGGGCGGCTGCGTGGGCGGGGGCGGGCAGCCGTACGGGGCGACCGACGAGATCCGCGCGCAGCGCGCGGCGGGCATCTACCGCGACGACGAAAAGAGCGAGTTCCGCTGCTCGCACGAGAACCCGATGATCCAGAAGCTCTACAAGGACTTTCTCGGCGCGCCGCTGGGGCACAAGTCCCACGAGCTGCTGCACACGGGCTATCGCCCGCGGCAGAAGTACAAGCGCTAGGAGGCGGAGCCGTGACCACAAGCGGCCTTTTCCGGATTTTCCACGGTGTGGAAAAACCTTTTCCATGGCGTGGAAAATCCGGAAAAAAAGTTTCCATGGCGTGGAAAATCCGGAAAAAAAGTTTCCATGGCGTGGAAAAACCCGACGCGAGGGCGCGGGGGGGCGTGGGGCGGGGAAGAGGGAACGGATTCACCCACGACACAAGGTCGCGGGAGGCTGGGGCCGGAGACGCAAGGTCGCGGGAGGCTGGGGCCGAGAGCACAGGGGCAAGGTCGCAGGGAACTGGGGCGGGCGGCATGAGCGTTCCGGCGGCACGATATACGGTGGGCGAGGAGATCGCCCATGCGGTGACGCATGGGCTGGGGGCGGTGCTGGGGATTGCCGGGCTGGTGGTGCTGATGGTGGCGGCGGTGCAGCGCGGGGAGGGGGCCTGGCAGATTGCGCCCTGCGCGATCTACGGGGCGGCGATGGTGCTGATGTTCACCACGTCCACCTTGTACCACAGCTTTCCGTGGCCGCGCGTGAAACGCGTGTTCCGCGTGCTGGACCACGAGATGATTTTCCTGATGATTGCGGGGACGTATACGCCGTTCGTGCTGATCACGCTGCGGGGGGCGCTGGGCTGGACGCTGTTCGGGGTGGTGTGGGGGATCGCAGCGGTGGGGATGGTCTTTCAGGGATTCTTCACGGGCCGGTACAAGGGGGCGAGCACGGCGCTGTACGTGCTGATGGGGTGGGTGATCGTGTTTGCGATGAAGCCGCTGCTGGAGCACATGTCGGCGGCGGGGGTGCGCTGGCTGTGGGCGGGGGGGCTGTGCTACACGCTTGGCGCGGTGGTCTATCTGTTCAAGCGCGTGCGATACCACCACGCGGTCTGGCACCTGCTGGTGCTGGCGGGCGCCGCCTGTCATTTCTGCGCCATTCTCTGGCACGTCCTTCCCTAGACGACTCTTCAGATAATGATCGGTGTTTATAAACACCGATCATATTTTATCTGATTAATCATCAAGTAATTAAGATTATTTATCAGAAGGCATTGGGAAAAACATATCGGAGTTTATAAACACCGTACAGGGCGTTGAAGGGAGGAGATCGGGAATTGCGTTGGGGATGACGCGGGGTGGGCGGGGCGCGGGGATCAGTCCCACACGGGGGGGGTGTCGAGGGTCCAGCGGGCGGTGAGGGGGGAACCGTCGGGGCGAGTGAATTCGAGGGCGACTTCGCCGTCGGGGGCATCCGGTTTGCGTGAGAAGGCGGCGCCGCGGAGCTGGCGGAGCATGGTTTGCAGGGCGGTGAAGGCGGGGCGGGGGCGCCAGGCGGCGGGATCGGTGTCGTCGACGAGTCCGAAGCCGCGGGCGGCGAGGCGCCACCAGTAGACGCGGGCGATGTGGCCGGAGGCGATGGCCAGCAGGAGGTAGCGGGCCATGTAGGCGGCGTAGGCGTCTTCGCTGACGGAGGGATCGTTTTGGCGGGGATCGAGGGTTTCGTAGGGGGAGGTGACGGGGGACCAGGGGCCGGTGCCGGCGAGGGGCCAGTTGACTTCGGTGATGAGGGGGCGGTCGTCGGCAAAGGCATGGACGCGGGCGAAGGCGCGCAGGAGGGCGCATTTGGAGACGGTGTCGTGGGCGCCCTGCCGGTTTTCGGGGGCGCCGCGGCGGTCCACGTAGAGATGGTGGGAGAGGGCGTGGAAGCGGATGTCCGGGGGAATAACCTCGAGCAGGGCGGCAAGGGCGTGGGGTTCGAAGTCGATGCAGGCGGGCCCGGTGATCCGGGCGTCGGGATACTGGATGAGGCTGGAGCGGACAGGGTCGAGGAGGCGGGCGTATTCGCGGAAGTCCCAGATACCCCATTTGGAGCGGTTGACGGCATGACCGATTTCGAAGAAGTCGGCGAAGGTGTGGGCGCGATCGAAGGCGAGGGTGACCATCTGGCGCCAGCCTTTGGGTTCGCGGATGGCGCGGCGGTCCTGGACGAGGGCGAGGGCGACGGAATGCCCGCGGCGGTGGAGGTTCAGGGCCTGGTCGAGGGTCCAGTGCCAGGCGTCGGGATTCTGGTGATGATAGAGGCGGAGGAGGAGGGGGAGTTTCTGTTCGCCCTGCAGCTGATCGAGAAAGGCGAGCTGCCGGGACCAGGCGGCGGGATCGGCGTCGAGAGTCATGCCGATGGCGCCGTCGAACGGCACGGGGGCCTGGAAGCTCTGTGCGAGAAGCTGGCGGTGGCGGCGGCGGAGGGCGAGGCCGGTGCGGGCGATGCCGCGCAGGGCGGCGGTGACGTTGGCGGCGGGCAGGAGCCGCCGGCGGTCGCGGGGGGCATAGGCGGGGATGGCCTGGGCGGAGCGGTCGTCCCAGATCCAGATGTCGCGTCCGCGCAGGGGGGGCGGGTCGCCGGCGCGGGCGCGGCGGAGGCGGGCTTCGCGCAGGGGATGGCGGAGGGGGCGGAGGGCGGTATGGCGGTCGAAGGCGGCGCGGGCGCGTTGTTCGGCGCGGGTGAAGTCGGGCGGCGGGGAATGGCCGTGGTGGTACATGGCGTGGAAGACGCGTCGGAAGTCCGAGGGCAGGTCGAGGCGGGCGAGGTCGGCGCCGCGCTGGGCGGGGGTGGGGTCGGGGACCTGGCGGGCGCGGTTGAGGTCGAGAAACAGCACCTTCCAGGGGGCGCCGGGTTCGTCGGGGTCGCGCTGAAGGGCGATGTTCTGGTTGCCGAGGTCGCGGTGGAGGATGCCGGCATCGTGCAGGGCGCGGACGGCGCCGGCGACGGCCTGGAGCAGATCCATGAGGGGGGCGCATCGGGGGGCTTCGGCATAGAGGCGTTCGAGTTCGTCGCGGAAGCTGGTCAAGCGGGGGACGAAGGCGGACACGAGGCGGCTATCGCGGAGGCGGGGGCCTTCCCATCGTTCGACGACGGCGATGGGGGCGGGGGTGCCGACGCCGGCGTCGCGGAGGGCGAGGGCGGTGCGGAAGGCGCGTTCGGCCTTGGAGCCGCGGCGGAGGGCGAGGCGGTCGCGCCAGGCGGCCTGTGCGCCGTAGGATTTGACGACGGCGTCCATGGTGGCGTCGCCGCAGGGCAGCAGGAGGCGGTCCACGCGGTGGCGGCCGGGGCGGACGAGGGGGGCCGCCTCTTTTTCCACGAGAAACGGGAGGCGCGAGAGGGTTTCATCGAAGCCGGGCCGGTCCCGGCCGGAGGCGATGAGGATGCGCCAGGGGCCGCGCGTCTGCCAGGCGGGTTCAGTCATGGGGCCGGGGGTCGGGGGGGCGGTGCTGGATGCCGAGTTCCAGGAGCTTGGCATACTTGACGAAGACGCCGAAGGCGGACAGGACGGCAATGATGAAGCCCTGCCGGCCGTCGAGGAGGCCGGATTTCAGGATGTAGGATTTGAAGAAGCGGAAGGGGGGGCGGAAGAACAGGTCGCGCCAGCGGAAGACGTCGCCGCGGTGGAATTTTTCGTTGGCGGTGATGGAGGAGAACCGGTTGATGGTATGGATGTGGTCGGCGAGGTTGTCATAGGTGAAGTGGTAGAGGGGGGCGCGAAGGGTTTTGACGGGGCCGTCCACGACGACGCGGTCGTGGGGCTCCTGGCCTTCGGAGTGGCCGAGGTCCTTGCGGAACAGGCGCAGTTTGATGTCGGGGTACCACTCGCCGTGGCGGATCCATTTGCCGAGATAATGGACCATGCGGGGGAAGCTGTAGCCGGCCACGTCGCCGGGGCCGCGCTGGAATTCGGTCTCGATTTCGTCGCGCAGAGCCTTGGAGACCACTTCGTCGGCGTCCACGAACAGGATCCAGGGATAGTGGGCGAGGGAGCGGATGTAGTTTTTCTGGGCGATGTAGCCTTCCCAGGCGTGCTGATAGACGTGGGGGGTGTATTGTTTGGAGATTTCGAAGGTCTTGTCCCGGCTGAAAGAGTCCACGACAATGGTTTCATCGCACCAGGACAGGCTGGCGAGACAGGCGGCGATCTTGTCCTCTTCGTTGCCGGCGGTGACGCAGGCGGAGATTTTCAAATGGTCGGGACGCATCATGGGGGCATCCTGCCGCAGGGCGCAGCCGGACACCAGCCAAAAGCACGGCGGGGCTTTCCCTCGGGCGCATCTGTGATTTGGTGCACCCGTAGTGTCAGAAGGGCGTCAGAAGAAGGTAACGGCTTGTCTTCGTGGCACGCGGCTCCTGTCGCGTGCGATTGAAAGGAACCGCGCGGGACGGAGCCCCGCGCTACGGGGGCCAATTCTGGCGACACCTAATCGCAGATACACTCCTTTTCCTCGTACGCGTTCGCGGGGCGGCCCGCTCCGCAAGCGAAGCGATTTTTACGGACCGATGCCGGCGGCTTCGAGGGCCCGGAGGGCGCAGGCGGTGGCGCGGGCCCGGTCGGCGGCATCGTCGCCGTCGCCCCAGAATCCGCGTCCGCGGGAATCGATGCGCTGGCGCTGGACGAGCTGGTGGAGGAGGGCTTCGCGCCAGGCGACGGGGCGGGAGTCGTCGAGGAACACGGTGTCCTGGCCGATGCGGGCGAGGGCGTCGGCGAGTTCGGCACAGGCGCAGAACAGATCGGGGATGCCGGCGGGCACGGTGCCTTCGAGCAGGGGCAGCAGGGCGGCGACGTCTTCGGGGCGCTTGGGAGGGTGTGCCGTTTCCGGCGGGGAGGGCCGGGGGGGCGGTTCCGGGGCGGGGTGGTCGCGGAGCCAGAGTTCGGCGCGGAAGCGGGCGGCCCGGGCTTCGCGGCGGATGGATTCAGAGGGGGGGCCGGAGACAGGGGCCGGGGGGAGGGATTCATTCGGCGCGGCGGCGGAATCCAGGGCCTGCAGGATGGTTTGGGCGATGAGTTCGGCGCCTTCGGGGTCGGGGTGCAGGCCGTCGGGAAAGAGGTGGAAGCGGTCGTCGAAAACCGGAGAGATATCAATGACGCCGGCGCCGGTCTGGGCGGCCACGGCCCGGATGGCGGGGTTGAGGGTGCCGCGGATGGTCCGGTTGACGGGGGCGTCGGGGGCATCGGCGGCCACGGGGGTCAGGGTGCAGAGGAAGAGGCGCGGGGCGGAGGGCAGGGCCTGGAAGCGTTCGACGAGGCGGCGGAGATCGCGGGGGTAGCGGTTGTGAAGATCGGGGAAGGCGAGGTCATTGATGCCGAGCATGATGACGACGACATCGGGGTGGAAGGCCATGGCGTCGCGGCAGGCCTGGGTGGCGGACCAGGAGCGGAAGGGGATGCCGGCGATGGCGGTGGCGCCGTTGACGCCGAAATTGCCGGCGACGAAGCGGCCGTTGGCGAGGCGGTTCAGGACGGCGGGATAGGCGTCGCGGAGGCGGTCGTCGAGGCGGTCGCCGTAGGTGATGCTGTCGCCGACGCAGGCGACGCGCAGGGGGGGGGAGGCGGAAGCGGTCATGACGGCTCCGAAGAGGATGAGGACAAGCAGGCGGCGCATGGGGAAACTGTCCTGCAACCCGGGCGGCGGGTCAAGCCCGGGGATAGGGAGGGAACGAGGAGGGGGGGGCTAGCGGTTCGCGGGGCGGCGGGACTGCCAGCCGTAGGAGACATATTCGGATTCGACGCGGTCGGGGTAGAGGGTGAGGACCAGGAAGCCTTCGGGGGTGCCGTGCCAGCTGCCGCGCCACCACATGCCGCAGACGGCGCCGCCGGTGAGGAACGTGGTGCCGTTGTGTTCAAACCGCTCGTGGACGTGGAGGTGACCCTGCAGGACGGCCAGCAGGCGGTGGCCGGCGAAGGCGTCGAGGACTTCGCGGTGGTTGAGGATGGCGCGGTTGGGGGGAGGGGCGATGACCTGGCCGTTGGCGTTGCGGTAGAATCGGGTGAGGAGCGGGAGGTGGGTCACGACGACGATGGGGGTGTCGGCGGGCACCTGCGCCAGATCGGCGCGCAGCCAGGCCATCTGATCGGGGCCGATGAAGCCGCGGTATTTCAGGTCGTCGCGGGTGATGTCGATGCCGTCGAGCAAAATGAAGTGGTAGCCGCTGCGATCGAACGAGCGGTAGGTGCGGGAGAGGTTCATCCATTTCCGCACGTCGGCGCGGGGATCATCGGCGGGTGGGGAGCCGTTGGCGGGTTCGACGCCGACCAGGTCGTGGTTGCCGATGGCGGAAACGGGTTCGGGGCGTATGGCGTCATGGAAGGCGCGGTAGGCTTGCCAGCGCGGGGCGGCGGATTCGGGGGTGGCGATGTAGCCGTCGGTGATCATGTCGCCGCCGCAGAGAATGAGATCGGCCTGCCGGGCGTTGATGGCATCGGCGGCCATGCGCAGGGCTTCGGGGGTGTCCCATTCGGTGCGGGTATGGATGTCGGAAAAAAAGACCACCCGGAGGGGTTGAGGAGGCAGGGCGGGGGGCCGGGAGCAGGCGGCGAGAATGGCGGCCAGGCCCGACAGAAGCAGCGTGACGGCGGCGGGGCGGGATTTCATGCGGGGCTCCTTCGGGCGGCGATGCGATCGGCGGCGGCGGCCGCCAGCAGCAGCGCCAGAAGCAGGGCCGAGACCTGGCGCTGGGTGAAGCGGGTGATCAGGTGGCGGCTGACCGGGCTGACGTAGAGGGCGGGCGGCTGCGCCAGGCGTTCCATGAGCCGGGCGCGTTCCTCGGGCCATTGGAACGGGGAGTGGCGGAGGGTATGGGAAAAATGGGTTTCGAGGATCCGGTTTTCGCTGTGGGCGACATGGGCATAGAAGCGCAGGCTGTCGGGGGTTTGCGGATCGCGGGCGGCGGCGGCGTGGCGGTCACGGCGAAACAGGTGGATGCGGGCCTCGACCGCGAGCGGGTCGCGGTGGGCGGGCTGCTCTTTCAGAAAGCGGAAGTACTGCGGTTCGGTGAGGGCGCGGGACCGGAGGAGCGCGCCGGCGCGGGCGCCTTCTTCGCGGTCGATGCGCCGGAGTTCATCGGGCGGCAGGCGGGAGAAAAAGATGCCGGTGCCGGGGGCTTCGATGCGATAGCCGTATTCGGCGGTAAGGTGGTCGAGGCGGCGGGCGGCGGGAAAGAGGCGGGCGTAGGCGTCCTGGAGGCGCGGGGTGTTGTTGACGCAGAACAGCAGGAGCAGGAGGTTGAGAATGGCGAGGCGGCAGGCGGTGCGGAAGCCGGCCGGGGAGAGACGGCCGCGGATCCGGGCGGGGCGGATGCCGGCGGCGAGGGCGATCTGCACCAGGCCGACGGCCTGGGCGTTGATCCAGATGTCGCGGTAGTCGAAGTAGCGCCGGGGCACGACCCATTGGATCAGTTCGTCGAGGATGCCGAGGGCGGCGCCGGCCAGCGCGGCGGCGAGGTAGATGGACGGATCGCGCAGGCGGTGGGAGAAGGCGCGGAACAGCAGGAGCGAGAGAACGCCGTATTGGACGAAATGGAAGGCTTCTTCGGGGTTGGCGCGCAGGGACCACACGAGCCGGCAAAAGAGCGCGCCGATGGCGCCCAGGACGGCGAGCTGCGACGGGCGGGCGGTCCAGCGGCGGCGAAGCCGGGCGCGGAGGAGGACAGCGGCGGCCGCCGCAAAGGCCAGGTAGGTAATCCACAGAAAGACTTCCTTGCCGGCGCGTTCGCGGACGATTTCCTGGATGGCGCGCGCGAGCGGAATGGTGAGGTAGATGAAGGCCGTCCAGGCGGCGACCCGCCCCCAGGCGGTGGATTCTTTTTCACGCGGCGCATCGCTGAAGAGCATGGGGGCAGTCTAGCCCGGGAACGGGCCGGCGTCCATCACGGGGATGAGGGGGGGCGGGGCAGGCGGGGAGAGAACCGGGCAGGATTCTCGCCAAGGGCGCAAAGAATGCCAGGGGGGGCGAGCCAACCACGGATGGACACGGATTCACACGGATGGGAGGGGAAAAGCTGGTTTTCACAGAGACGCAGAGGCACGGAGGAGAAAATTATAAATTATAGGACTGACCCCTTTGTCTGACCCCTTTGTTTTCATTTCTTGAACAAGTCGGAATGCGTTCCGGTTCTTTCAAAGATGAGACGGTCGCCATCGATCCGGTAGATCAGCACCCAATCGGATTCAATGTGGCAATCGCGCCGACCAATTAAAGTTCCCGATAGTTTATGGTCGCGATGGATCGCATCGGGGTTCTGACCCGACAATAGTGTGCGAGCAAGCAGCTTAAATTTATCCAGGTCCTTGCCTCTTCGCTGGCAGCGTCTAACGTCTTTCGAAAATTGCTTGGTATATACGGGCGTGTACATCAGATGCCAAGTTTGCGGAACATATCGTCGGCATCCTTGCAAACGACGAGATCACGCCCGGCCTCGGAAGATGCAAACGTGCGTTTTGTCGTCGGCGTAGGGACAACGACATCAAACGGCAGCCCGTCGCGAAGCTCAACCTGTTTATAGAATATGGTGATCGCTTGCGTGGCATTCAGCCCCAGCCGGTGAAATACATTCTCCGCCTGGGTTTTTAATTCTGGCTCCATTCTGGCTCGTACCATGGCTGTTTTGATCATTTCTGCCTCCATCCGTTGAGTGCAATGTAGCACAGATGGGGTACACCGACAAGGGACAATGTGGCGATTGGTTTCCGGGATGGGTTTGCGGGCACACCGTCAGCGTTCAGGGACCCGATACCTTGTAGAGGGCAAAGCTGAGAGCCGACGGACAGAAATGCGACATCAAGGATTGAGGAGAGTGAATCACAGGACCCCTTCGGCGGGAAAAACAGCCGGGAGGAATGGAACGCAAACGACGCAAGGGGCGCAACAGAAACGCAAGAGGAGGAAACCCGGTTCTCACAGAGGCGCAGAGGCACGGAGGAGAGGAAATTATAAATTATAGGACCGCCATCTTCGTCGGGAGGGGGGCAACCACGGATGGACACGGATCGACACGGCACGGCGGAGCCGCAACCAAAAGAATCGGAACCCAAGAGGACAGCCAGGCAGGAAAACAGGAAACACAGGAACACAGGAAAACCTGGAGGGGCAGGCTCTGTCCTGCCCGGTTTCAGGCTTATCAATATAGCCTCGTCAAAACGTGCACAAAAAGATGGAGTTGGCGGATAGTAGTACGGATGGGGAGGAGAGGGAACAGCAGGGAGGAATCGACCGCAAAAGACGCAGGGGGCGCAACAGAAACGCAAGAGGAAACCCGGTTCTCACGGAGATGTGGAGGCGCAGAGGTGAAAATTATAAAGTATAGGACTGACTTTTTTTTCGATACCTTTTTGGTTCTCACAGAGACGCAGAGGCACAGAGGAGAGAAAATTATAAATTATGGGACTGACCCCTTCGTTAGAACCAAGGTGCAGGCGAAAGGCAATAGCTGCCTTCTCATGGCTCCTAAATTCCTCATTCAAAATGCATCTGTGGTTGCTAGTTTCAGTTTTCAATCGAGTAATAGCCGGCCGCCGGAACGGTCAAGGCGAATAGACGCGCAGTGGAGCGCATCCCCGATTCACTGACTTGATTTGGAGTGCGGCGGCATGACGCCGCTTTGGGGCCGCGACATGTCGCGGCCCGAGAAAGCGCGGTCATGCCCGCGCACTCCAAAAGGGCCAGCCAACTGAATCGCGGTATTTTATT
>JAHDSS010000239.1 GCA_018432565.1 Kiritimatiellia bacterium | reverse complement strand
GACTCCGGCGCTGCGCATCCTCGTTTCATTGACTTCAAATACATCGATTTCACCTTGTCTGTATATGGAGTGCGGCGGCATGACGCCGCTTTGGGGCCGCAACATGTCGCGGCCAGAAAAGCGCGGTCGTGCCCGCGCACTCCAAATGCCCAATTTCACGGAACGATGCCGTTCCGGCTCCGATCAGTCAGCGAAACGGGGATGCGCCCCACGGTTCGCCTTCCTGAAATTTATTATTGCACAATAGGCCGTCAGGCCATAGGTTTCGCCCTTGTTTGATCGAGCACCCCCGGCGCCGATGCACGGCCCCCGGGGGTGTTGGTTTCCACGGAAAAAAGGCACAGACGATGGCACGCTCCACTCCCATTTCAAAGATTCGCAACATCGGCATCATGGCTCACATCGACGCCGGAAAGACGACGGTGTCGGAGCGGATTCTCTATTTCGCCGGCAAAACCCACAAGCTGGGCGAGGTGCATGACGGCGCCGCGACGATGGATTCCATGGTGCAGGAACGCGAGCGCGGCATCACCATCCAGAGCGCCGCCACGACGCTCGAGTGGAAGAGCCATCTGGTGACGCTGATCGACACCCCCGGCCACGTGGATTTCACGGTGGAGGTGGAGCGGTCGCTGCGGGTGCTGGACGGCGCGGTGGCGCTGTTCTGCGCCGTGGGCGGCGTCCAGCCCCAGTCCGAAAAGGTCTGGCTTCAGTCCGAAAAATACGAGGTGCCCAAGATCGCCTTCGTGAACAAGATGGACCGCACCGGCGCCGATTTCTTCGGCGTGCTGGCCGAGATTCAGAACGAACTGGGCTGCAACGCCGTCCCGGTTGTTGTGCCCATCGGCAAGGCGGAGACGTTCCAGGGGCTGATCGATCTCGTGAAGATGAAGGCCGTTTATTTCGACGACGCGGACAACGAGCGCTTCCGCGAAGCCGAGATTCCGCCGGAGAAGCTCGACAAGGCGAAGAAATGGCGCGCGAACCTGGTGGAAAAGTGCGCCGAGCAGGACGACGCGCTGATGGAGAAGTTCTTCGAAACCAGCGACCTGTCGGCGGACGAGATCTGGGGCATTCTGCGCAAGGCGACGATCGCGAGGAAAATCGTCCCCGTGTTCTGCGGCGCGGCGTTCAAGAACAAGGGCGTCCAGCACCTGCTCGACGGCGTGGTGAACGTGCTGCCGGCGCCCAACGAGATCCCCCCGATCATTTCGGAGGCGGTCGAGGAGGGGCAGGAGCCCGCCCGCCGGGAGCCGACGGATGAAGCGCCCTTCAGCGCGCTGGCGTTCAAGATCGTGGCCGACAAGCATGCGGGGAAGCTGACGTACATCCGCATCTATTCCGGCACGCTGACCGCCGGGCAGAACGTCCTCAACAGCACGCAGGACAAGAGCCAGCGCATCGGCCGCATCCTGCGGATGCATGCCAACCATTCCGAAAACCTCGACACGGCGCAGACCGGGGACATCGTGGCGGTGGTGGGGCTGGCCCATACCCGCACCGGCGACACCATCTGCGACGAGGATCATCCCATCCAGCTCACCACGATCGAATTTCCGGCCCCGGTGGTGTCCATCTCCATCGCGCCGGATTCCACCGCCGACAACGAAAAGCTGTCCGCCGCGCTCTACAAGCTGGCGGACGAGGATCCGACCTTCACGGTCGGATTCGACCATGAAACCGGCGAAACCATCATCTCGGGCATGGGCGAACTGCATCTGGAGATCATCGTGGACCGACTGAAGCGGGAATTCGGGGTGTCGGCCCGGGTGGGGCGTCCGGAAGTGGCCTACCGCGAGACCATCACGCAGCCGGTGGAAGGCCAGTACAAGCACGTCAAGCAGAGCGGCGGCCGGGGACAGTACGCCCACGTCTGCCTGCGTCTCGAACCGCTCAAGGCCGGCGAGGGCTTCGAGTTCGTCAACGAGGTCGTCGGCGGACGCATCCCGTCCAACTTCATCCCGGCGGTGGAAAAGGGCGTGGTCAAGGCAATGACCAGCGGCCCCTACGCCGGCTATCCGGTGGTGGACCTGCGCGTCGTCCTCACCGACGGGTCCTACCACGAAGTGGACTCCTCGGACTTCGCGTTCCAGGAAGCCGGCCGCGCCGGCTTCAAGGAACTGTTCCTGAAGGGCAGCCCGATCATTCTCGAACCGGTGATGTCCGTCGAGGTCATCACGCCGGAGGAATTCATGGGCGGAGCCACCGGCAGCATCTGCCAGCGCCGCGGCCGCATCGAAACCATGGAGGAAAAAGGCGCCCAGAAGCTGATCCAGGGCATGGTGCCGCTGGGCGAAATGTTCGGCTACGCCACCGCGCTGCGCAGCATGAGCCAGGGCCGGGCCAATTTCACCATGCAGTTCGAACACTACGAGGCCGTGCCCTTCTTCCTGACCGAGCAGATCATCAAGGCCCGCCGCGCCGCCAACAAAATCCGCTGATCCCGCCAGGGCCCCGGCGGGGTTGAAATCGCCGCCGGGGTGGGGCATCATGTTGCGGTCATGAAAACGCATGGGAAAATTGACCGTCGAAGTCTGCAGATGGCGCGGGCCATTGCGGAGAAGCTGGAATCCGGCAGCGTGCAGGCCGGGCTGGAAAAAGCCCGGGCGGTCAACCGTCGCTGGCGTCGCCGGATGCCGACGCGTTTTCATGAAGACTGGGCGGAGATTCTGCAGCAGGGCTGGCCAGTCATACGCGCGGCCTTGCTGGATCCGTCGGAACGCGGTGTGCAGCTGCGGCAGAACAGCCCGTTCTGCGGCATTTTGACCGCGCAGGAACGCTGGGCCTTTTATCGGAAGAGGAAGCCATGAAGCGCGAACATCTGGAACATATCCTCCGGGCGGCCTTTGCCATTACCAATGAGCGGGAATTCATCGTTGTGGGCAGCCAGGCCCTGCTGGCCGCGGTGCCCGCGCTTCCGGCGCCGCTGGACCACTCCATGGAACTGGATCTGTATCCGCCGGCCAATCCCGAAGCCGCGGATTTGATTGACGGGACCATCGGGGAGCTTTCTCCCTTTGACGAAACCTTCGGATATTATGCGCATGGTGTGGGGCCTGAAACCGCGATCCTTCCCCGCAATTGGCGTTCCCGTTCTCTGGTGGTGGAAAATGCCAATACGGCGGGCGCCCGGGGCATTTGCCCCTCCCCGGCGGATTTGGCGATCTCGAAACTGGCGGCCGGCCGTGACAAGGACTTCCGCTTTGTCGAGAGCATGGCGGATTTGGGGCTTGTGTCCAAAGAGGAATTGACGCCTCTCCTTTCTGAATTGCCGGAGGAATGGCGGACGATCATCCAGCCGCGGCTCGACCGCATGGCCCAGCTTTGATTGCGCTATTGTGCGACTGCGCTCCAGGGGCCGGGAGACCGCGG
>JAHDSS010000405.1 GCA_018432565.1 Kiritimatiellia bacterium | reverse complement strand
GGTGCCCGGGGCCGGGGCGTCAATGGTCAGCAGCAGGAAGCGGATGCGGTCGCCGATCTGGTATTCCTCGCTGGGAACGCGTTCCTTGGCGGGCATGACGCCCTCGGCGTCGCCCAGGTCCACGATGACATCGCTGCGTTCGAAGCGGCGGACGGTGCCGGTGACGATGTCGCCGACATGGTCTTTGTAGATGGCGTACACCTTGTCTTTTTCGGCGATGCGCAGTTTCTGGATGATGGCCTGCTTGGCGGTCTGGGCGGCGATGCGCCCGAAATTGCGGGGGGTGACCTCGATTTCGATCAGGTCGCCGATCTGGTGGTTCTTGCCCGGAAACTGGACCTGGGCCTCGGTGACGGAGATTTCCTCCTGGCGGTTGCGGACAAAGTCCACCACCTCCAGGCTGGCGAAGGCCCGGATATCCAGTGTTTTGCGGTCGAGTTCGACGCGCAGATCCCGCACGCGGCCGATGCTTTTGCGCCCGGCGACCTGCAGGGCCGATTCGACCAGCTGGGCCAGCGTTTCGCGGTCCAGCTTGCGTTCCCGCTCCATGTATTCAAATACGGTCAGCAATTCGTTGTTCATATTTCAAACCTCCTCCCCTTGCGGGGGAAAAGCCACTGCTCTGCCGGATATGCAAAAGAGTGGGAAGAACCCACTCTCACACCACAGCCAGAGCTATACGGACGCCGGGAACGCTACCCCGGTTGGCCCCCTGGCGTCAACTCCCAATTCCGTTCATATTGGATTAAATCCGCGCCGGATCCGGCCCGTTCGGAGGGGGGGGGCCGCTCGTCCCGGAACACAGTTTATAAAGTCTATTCTCTCAAAACGGATCAAACAGGCGGTTGTCGTCGGGGCCGAACCAGCCGAGGGGGTGGGGGGAGGCGGGGCCGCCGGAGCGGGCGAGGGGTTCGGACGAGACATGGCCGTCGCACCAGGCCACATTGGCCATTTGCCTGTGGCGGAAGTGGATAGACGGCCAGGGGGTGCCGCCGCCGGCGAACCGGGGCGGTTCGGCAAACGAGTATTCGATCAGCCGGGCGTTGGGGCCGCTGCCCTGGCGAAATGCGGCATCGGCGAACATGACGGTCTCCGCCGGGCAGGCGAGAGCGGCCGGGCGCATGCCGACCGCGGTGCCCTCTCCGCCGGGCAGGCAGAGTTCCGAGCCGACGCCGTGGGCATTGTATCCGTAGCCGCCGCAGGAAGCTTCGAACCCCTCGACGTCCGGGGCAAAGGCCGGGCAGCGGCGCACCCGGGCGCTGGCGCCGGTTCCGCCCAGGTAG
>JAHDSS010000573.1 GCA_018432565.1 Kiritimatiellia bacterium | reverse complement strand
GACGCGCTGGCCCGGGCCATCGCCGAGGCCGCCGACCATCCGGAGCAGCGCCGGGCCATGGGCGAAGCCGGCCACCGTTTCATCCGCGACCGCCTGGCACAGCCCGGCATTCTGAACCGCTATGCCGAAACCCTGGAGACGGTGGGGGCCGGCAGCGGAGATTCGCTGGCGCCCTGGGATCCATTCCAGGAGACAGGAGGCAGAGGACAGGAGACAGGGGGCAGGGGACAGGAGACAGAGGGCGGGGGTCAGAGGTCAGGGGTGGGGAGCCGGTGAAAGTGACCCTGTTGATAATCGGCGGAGGGTTGCTGGCTCCGGTGGCGCTGGCGCGGTGTTTTTTTCTGGCCCGCTGGCGCGCGGGCTGGGCGATGTACCTGGCCAATGTCGCCTGGGAAGTCTTTCCCAAGAAAGGGGGGATTCCTCGGACGGCGGCTGAATGCCTGGCCGCCCTGCTGGGGCTGGGGGCCTTGCGGCTGGGCGGAGCGGGCTGGGGGATCGTGTGCGGCGCGGCCGCGGGGCTGATTCTGCTGGAAGCCGCGGGCCGGCTGGCGGTCCGGCGGCGGCTGGCGGAACAGCGCATTCCGCGCCTGGCGTACAGCCTGGAGGGCCCGTTTGTGGAACGCCTTCCGCGGCATCGCCTGGGCGTGTTGTGGGTCGGGCATCCTGTTGTTCTCGACCTGACGGTGCTGAACACGTCCCGCCAGCCGTGGCCCGAACCCCTGCGGGTGCGGCTGGATGTCCCTTCCGGCTGGCTGGTGAACGGTAACGCCGAACAGAAGCTTGAACCGCTGCCGCCCGCGGGCATCGGAAAGGCCGCCTGGACCCTGCGGCCGGATGCGGCGCGCGGCGGCGGGGAGCTGGTTCTCCGGATCGAAGGCGATCGGATGAACCGGGGCGTGCGCCTGCCGTTCGACGGCTGCCGGCACGCCGCGGAGAATCCGCCGGTGCGCGTCTCCATTTCCCGCTATCCGGGGGGGCGGCGAAGCGCCTGGGTCTGGCGCGGCGACATGGATCTCTACGACGTGCGCTCGTTCCAGTCCATCGAAGGCCTGGAGACCGCGCTGGACCTGGCGGCGCGGTATGCCGTCCCGCAGACTCTGTGCTTGTCCACGCGGTTGACGCTGGATGAGCGGGCCGCGCGCGAATTCGCGGACCACGAAGGCGCGGCCACCGGCGCGGAGGAAATCCCGCGCTTCATCGAGTGGGTGCGCTCCCGCGTGGCTCTGCGGCACCGCGCGCCGTGGCCGGCCCGGAGCGCGGACAAGCCGTATGTGCTGGAAATCGGCAACCACGGCCATCTGCACTACGACACCGCCGCCGCCGCTGCGCCCGAAAACGGCTGGATCTCGCACGCGAAGATGGGGGCGGGGCGCTATCCGTGGATGGGGGAAGACCCCTCTTCGTTCGGCGAGCAGCGCGACAACATCCTCGAGGCCGCCCGCCGCTGTGAGCGGGCCTGGGGTTTTGTGCCGCGGTCGTGGGCCAAGCCGGGGCGGTGCAACGACGCCGACACCCCCCGGGCCGCCGCGGCCGCCGGCTGCGAGGTGCTGAGCGGGTCCGACATCCGGGCGCGGGACAACGTGCTGTTCCAGCCGCCCCCTCACCATCCCGGCGGAACCGATGCCGTGGAACTGACCTCGCGCTATCCGCCCGATCCGCAGAACGGCTTTCATTTCTTCATGCTGATGTTCTGGCTGCACCGCTCCCGGCGGCGGGGGCTTCCGATGGTGTACATGTGCCATCAGCACATGCGCCAGTGGGACGGGCCCGCTTGCACCCGGTTTACCGAGGCCCTGATCCGGCGCGTGCTTCTGGACTTTCACGGCGAGTTTTATGTGGATACGCTGTTTGGCGTCGGTCAATACTGGCGCGAGGCGCTCAGTCCCCGGACGAGACGGATCCGGGCGGCTCTGGACGGCACGCGGATCGCGGTGGAGAACCGCGGCGATGCGGATTTCCGCCGGGTGCCGGTGGATCTGGAACTCGCCGACGGGTCCCGTTCCACGGTGCTGGCGGACGTGGCCGCCGGGCAGAAGATCGAAATGGAATTGAACGGATAGAAGGCGGACGATGCCGTTGGTTTGCACAGTGGATGTGGAGGACTGGGCGCAGTCCACCCTGGACACGGATCTTCCCATTTCGGACCGCGCGGGACCGAACATGGAACACGTGCTGGATGTCCTGGCGGAGGAAAAGGTCAAGGCCACGTGCTTCGTTCTCGGCCGGTTTGCCGAAAAATTCCCGGACACCGTCCGGCGCATCGCGTCGGAAGGCCACGAGGTGGCCTCGCACGGCTTCGGGCACGTGGACGTGTTCCGGCTGACGCCGACGCAGTTCCGCGAAGACATCCGCCGTTCCAGGGGACAGCTCGAAGCGCTGACGGGGCGTCCGGTGCTCGGATACCGCGCGCCGGATTTCTCGATCGTGAAGGAATCCATCTGGGCGCTCGAGATCCTGGCCGAAGAGGGATTCGTCTATGACGCCAGCATCAACCCGGCGGTCATGGCCCGCTTCGGCGTGCCCGGATTTCCCCGCCAGCCGGTGCGGATGGCGTTGGCGGGGGGCGCCCCCCTCGTGGAGCTTCCCGTGGCCACGCTGTCGTTCTTCGGGCGCTCCCTGCCAGTGGCCGGCGGCGGCTATCACCGCCTGCTGCCGTTTCCGGTCATCCGCTGGGCGATCGAAAAATCGGTGCTGGCCGGCGAAACCTTCATGGCCTACTGCCATCCCTATGAGTTCGACCCGGATGAATTCAGGCATCTGGACTGCCCCCTGCCGCTGAAAACACGTTTGCACCAGGGGCTGGGCCGGCGCGGTTTCGAGAACAAGTTTCGGCGCATGCTCCGCGAATTCGAGACTACGCTGGCTCTGCAAGTCGCAGAAAAAGCGATGACCGAGGCGCCGGTCTATGAAGGATAGAGCCATAACACCCAGCTGCGGACTTGCCACGCGGGCTGGCGTGGTTTCGCGGAATGTACGGGATTAGAACCATTTGGGTCACCGGATCGGATCCGTAAAATCCGTATCATCCGTAGCCCAAAAAATCTTAATACCAAGAAAGCCAGCTACGGACTTGCCACGCGGGCTGGCGTGGTTTCGCGGATTGTACGGATTAGGACAAGTGGGATTGCCGGGGCGAATCCTCAAAACATGACACCCTAACCCAGATTGAAGGGGAGGATCAAATGGAACTAAAGCATAAAGAGATTAGCGAACAGATCATCGGGGCGGCGTATGAGGTCTACCGGGTGATGGGGTACGGGTTTCTGGAAAAGGTCTACCAGCGGGCCATGGTGGTGGAACTCGAACTGCGCGGGCTGAACGTGCAACCAGAAGCATCGGCCAAAGTGTTTTTCAAAGACGTCTGTGTGGGCTATTATGCCGCGGATCTCTTAGTTGAAGACAAAGTGGTGGTGGAACTTAAAGTCGCACAGGATCTGAATCCATCGGATGAAGCTCAATTGATCAACGAACTCCACTCTATCCGCAAAGAGGTTGGCCTGCTGATCAACTTTGGCCGCACGGGAGTGAAATTCAGGCGCGCGGCCAATCTCGAGAACTACGGGAACCAAGAGTAAATACAGCTACGGATTTCACGGATGGCACGGATTAGAACCATTGAGATCACTGGATCGAATCCGTAAAATCCGTACCATCCGTTGCCAAAATTCTTAATGCCATGAAAACCAGCTACGGATTTCACGGAATGTACGGATTAGAACCATTGGATCACCGGATCGAATCCGTAAAATCCGTATCATCCGTAGCCAAAAAAATCTTAATACTAAGAAAGCCAGCTGCGGATTTCACGGTTTGCACGGATTAGGACCGGTGGGATTACCGGATCGGATCCGTAAAATCCGTATCATCCGTAGCCAAAAAAATCTTAATACCAAGAAAGCCAGCTACGGATTTCACGGATTGTACGGATTAGGACCATTTAGTTCTCTGGATTGAAGCCGTAACATCCGTACTATCCGTAGCTAAAGACCCCGATGAATTTTGCGATTAAACGATCATTCGATGTGCTGGCGTCGTTCGTTGGCCTGGTGCTGTTGTCGCCGGTGATGCTGGCGGTGGCGGCGGCAGTGCGCCTGTCGTCGCCGGGGCCGGCGCTGTTTATTCAGGAGCGGGTGGGGCGGCAGGGACGTCTGTTCCGCTGCGCCAAGTTCCGGACGATGCGGGTGGGGGCGGATGCCGGGGGCAGCGTGACGACGGCGACCGACTCGCGCATCACGCCGGTCGGCCGGTTTCTGCGCCGGTGGAAGCTCGACGAGTTGCCGCAGTTGTGGAACGTGCTGACGGGCCGGATGTCGTTCGTGGGGCCGCGGCCGGATGTCCCCGGCTATGCCGACCGATTGCATGGAGAGGATCGCCGCATCCTGGACCTGCGCCCCGGCATCACCGGGCCGGCCACGCTGCTGTTCCGCGACGAGGAGCGCCTGCTGGCGCTGGCGAAAGATCCCAAAGCGTTCAACGATGACGTGGTCTTTCCGGAAAAAGTCCGGATCAACCGGGAGTATCTGGAGACCGCGTCCTTCCGGCGCGACATCGGCTACATCCTGGCCACCGTCGCTCCGGCCCTGGTGAAACGGACGGGCGTGGAACGGCGGCTGGGATTGAATTTCGAGGATTTTTCCGCTCGCATGGAGCGGGAAGCCGTGCGCTATTAACGGGCAAAGGATGCGATAGTCATGAAGAATCCGAGGATATTTTTGTCTCCGCCGCACATGAGCGGGCGGGAGCAGGAACTCGTCCGGCAGGCGTTCGAGTCGAACTACATCGCCCCGCTGGGGCCGATGGTGGACGCGTTCGAGGCCGAATTCTCGGCTTATACCGGCATTCCGCACTGCGTGGCGCTGTCCAGCGGCACCGCCGCCACGCATCTGGCCCTGCGGCATCTGGGCGCGGGGCCCGGCGATGAGGTGTTCGCCTCGACCCTGACGTTCATCGGCAGCGTGACGCCGGTGACGTTCCAAGGGGCCACCCCGGTGTTCATAGACTGCGACGAAGCCAGCTGGAACATGGACCCGTCGCTGCTGGAGCAGGCGCTGGCGGATGCCGCGAAGCGAGGCAAACCGCCCAGGGCCGTGCTCCCCACGGACCTCTATGGCCAGCCCTGCGACCTGTCGCGGATCCGGGCGGTGTGCGACCGCTATGGCGTGCCCGTGGTCTGCGATTCGGCGGAGGCGATGGGGGCGAGGTATCGGGGGACAGGAGAGAGGGTTCAGGGGGCAGGGGGCAGGGGACAAGAGGCAGGGGTCAGGGGGGCAGAATGTCCAATATCCAATATCCAATATCCAATATCCAAGGAAACAGCCGGACCTCGGACCTCGGACTCCGGACCCCGGACCTCGGAGCCCTGGCGTCATGCCGGGTTCGGCGCGTGGGCGGCGGTGTTTTCGTTCAACGGCAACAAGATCATCACCACGTCGGGCGGGGGCATGCTGGCATCGCACGATTCGGAGCTGATCGATCACGCGCGCAAGCTGTCGCAGCAGGCGCGGGATCCCGCGCCGTGGTACCAGCACACGGAAATCGGGTTCAACTACCGCATGAGCAATATCCTGGCCGCCATTGGCCGGGGCCAGCTGGAAGTCCTGGACGAGCGGGTGGCCCGCCGCCGGGAGATTTTCGACGGCTACCGGACGCGGCTGGGAGAGCTGCCGGGCATCTCCTTCATGCCGGAGCCGGACGGGTGCCGCGGCAACCGCTGGCTGACGGTGATCCGGATCGATCCAACGGCTTTCGGGGCGGACACGCATGCGGTGCGCGAGGCGCTGGAGACCGAAAACATCGAGGCGCGCCCCGTGTGGAAACCGATGCACTTGCAGCCGGTCTTCCAGGGCGCGAAGCTCTGGACGGCGGCGAACGAGGCGGTCAGCGACCGGCTGTTCGAACAGGGGCTGTGCCTGCCGTCGGGGACGGCGATGACGGACGGCGACCTGGATCGCGTCTGCGGCATCATCCGCAGAATTTCAGCATGATCGGAAGGCCGATTGACGGTGGCCGGGAGGACAGGTAGCGTAAGGACGGCTGGGTTCGCCCATGGACGGATTTCCCATTGGAACGGTCGGGGGGGCCTTGCCGGGCAGGATCATGACAACGGATCGTCACACCAATCTCCAGCAGAATCCAATGTCCGCCGCCTGGAAACGGGCGGAAGCGTATGGCATGGATGTTTCGTTGATGAAAGCAAACCTTCGGCTGTCCGTCGCAGAACGGTTGCTTCG
>JAHDSS010000105.1 GCA_018432565.1 Kiritimatiellia bacterium | reverse complement strand
TGCCCCGCCGCGCTGGCTTTTTCCAGCACCGCCAGCAGCGGCTCGTGGATGCAGTACAGCGCAAAAGCCATGCCCGACACCCGCAGCAGGACGCGAAGCCCCGCAGGCGCCGCCCGCTTCAGCGTTTTCTGCAGCCAGGCCACCAGGACCAGCGCGGGCCAGGGAATGATCGTCAGCCCGGCACAGCCCGCCATGTCCAGCCAACCCGACATTCCCTCGCCCCACTGGAAAAAGGAACGCCCCTTGAACACAAACCCCAGAAACGCCAGCAGCGGCAGAAACAACGCGAGATGGAGGCGCGCGTCGAACGCCGCCTCGCCCCGCGACGCCAGGCGGTCGGCCAGCAGCATGCCGGCGAAAAACGACGGAAACGCCACGACGGCCGCTTCCATGAAACCGCCGGCCCGCAGGGCCCAGCAGGACACCGCCAGCGCGCCCGCCGCGAGCAGCTCCTTGCGGCGGATTCGCCAGGTTGCCAGGAAAAGCGCATAGCACAGCAGCAGCAGCGAAATGAACCAGAACGGCGCCGTATAGCCGCCGGACACGACGGGCAGACGCAGCCACATGGGAATGCCCGCCGCGTTGGCCAGCAGCGCGGCCGGACCGTAAAGCCGGCCGCGCAGGAGCCAGGCGAACAGCAGCGTGACCGCCAGCGAAATCCAATAGACCGGGTAGATGCGCCAGAAGCGCCGTTTCAGCCAGGAACCGGGGTCCAGCCGCCCGCCCGCCCGGTTCACTCCGGCCTGCAGCAGCAGACCCGATGAAAACAGAAAGACCGAAACCGCCAGCTTGCCGGCGCTGGCAAACAGCCACAGCGGTTTCCAGAATTCGTGGGCGTAGGGAATGTGGCAGGCCACCACCGCCAGAATCGCCAGGCCGCGCGCCAGCGTATTCGACTCCAGCAGTTCCCCGGAAGAGAGGCAGACCGCCCTGGATCGGTCATCCATCAGAACAATCCCCTCCGCAGGAATTTCATGGCGGTTTCCAGCGGCCACCAGCCCTTGTTGACCGTGAAATACGGTGTCAGCCGTCCGCCGAATCCCCGGAAAAAGCGCTCGATGGGGGGAATGACGGACCCTTCGAAATCGAAGGTGTCCAGGCCGGCTTCCTTCGCATGGCGGATCGCCTCCCAGACGGCCAGGGCGCCCGCGCCGTGATGGCGGTTTTCGGCGCGGTACCCGCCCAGCAGATAATAGGCGGTCCGATCGTCGTGCACGACAAAGCAGGCGGCGGTGGGCGTCCCGTCGCGGCAGGCGACGTAGGCGTAGTGGTTGCCGGGACGGGCATGGCGGGTCAGGATGCCCTCCAGCACGTCGCGGTCCACGCCTTTATCCTGCCGGCCGAACGTCGCCAGCACCAGGTCGCGCACCTCGTCCAGACCCTGCGCCGGGCGCGCGGTCACGCCGTCGCGGACCGCCTTGGACACGTCGTTGCGGCGGTCCGGCGACATCTGCCTGCGGATCTGCTCCAGGGGGGGCGCCAGATCGAGCAGGTACGTGTACTGCGGCACCACCTTGTAGCCGCGCCAGAAAAACGGCAGCGCGTCGGCGATGCGCCGGTCCAGCGGCAGCATGCAGAGCGCCGGATGCCGCTCGTCCAGCCAGGACGCCAGGCACTCCACGGCCGCGCGGCGTTCTTCCAGCACCGCTACCGGATTGCTGGATTTCACCGCCAGAAACGGCCCGCAGGTTGGCGTGAAGGGCGCACGGCGAAACACCGTCAGTCCCCCGCGGCGCTCGGCATAGACCGCCGCCCCGCCCACGAGGGTGTCGCCCGCGTCGAACAGGCCCAGCAGGCGCATCCGGCTCCCGAACAGGTCCAGCCAATCCAGGCGGTTGAACAGCGTTCCGTGCCGTCGGGCCAGTTCGTCCCAGGCCGGCCGCTCCGAGGATGTCAGTTCCCGTATCTTCATAAGGCCTTCGCTCCGGCGAGCACGCGCCGGTACAGATCCAGCAGCACGGGCTCCATGTGATGCCAGCGGTATTTCGTTTCGGACAGCCGCCGCGCCTGCTCCGACATCGCCTGCATCGCGGCCCGGTCGGCGATCATTGTCGAAATCGCCTCGGCATAGGATTCCGGCGACTCCGAATCGGCAAGCACGGCGGCGCCTTCCCGGGCCAGGACGGCGAAATGCGAACGGGGAAACGCGGGGCCGACGACCGGCAGCCCGTACAGGAGATAGTTGAAGCATTTGTTGGGCGCGGCGATGCGGTGATTCGGCGTCGGCTGGAAGGCGATCAGGCCGATGTGGCACGAGGCGATGGCCTGTCCGACATCGGCGTAGGGCAGCCAGCCGGTCCGGACGACCGCGTGCTGCAGGCCATGCCGGGCCACAAAGGCCTCCAGCCACTCCTTCTCCGCGCCGAACACGTCGCCGACGATTTTCAGCACGACGCGATGTCTCGCCGCCAGCCGCCGCACCGCTTCGGCCATCGTCTTGAGCCCGCGCACGAAGGTCAGGCTGCCGTCGTGGCACAGGAGGATCTCCTCTCCGGGCCCGCGCGGCCCGCCTTCGCCGAACAGGTCCGCCACGGGCACGTTGAGAAGGGTCGCGGTGCGGTCCGGGCCCAGGACCGCGGCCAACTCCTCCGTGATGGCCTCGCTGGCGCCGATGGCGGCATCGCATTGCGCCAGCCAGCGGCGTTCCGCCGCGCGATAGACGGCCATCGCCGCCGGCCACAGCGGTTTCGGGAACCGCACCGCCGCCACGCCCGCCCACAGCTCATGGCTGTCGAAAATCACCTTCACTCCCGTGCGCCGCTTGGCCCGGAGCGCCGCCACCAGCCCGTCCGG
>JAHDSS010000224.1 GCA_018432565.1 Kiritimatiellia bacterium | reverse complement strand
GATGCGCTTGATCTGGATGGACTGCGACTCCAGTTCGGCGGATTCGCGTTCGGTGGCCGAGCAGTGGATGGCGAGCTTTTCGATGTCGGCCTTGGAATAAGCCGGTGATTTCCGCCCCTCCTCGAGGCCGATCAGGATGCGGTGCAGGACCAGGTCGGGGTAGCGCCGGATGGGGGAAGTGAAGTGGGCGTAGTGTTCGAAGCCCAGGCCGAAATGGGGTCGGGATTCGGTTTCGTACACCGCGCGCTTCATGTTGCGCAGCAGGGTCAGGGTGACGATGTACTGGTCGGGCCGGCCCAGGACCGATTTGGCCACGCGGTTGAGGTCGTGGGCGTTTTCAGGGACGGTGCGGTGGCCCAAGCCTCGGAGTTCGCCGGCCATGCGGGCCCATTGCTCCTCGGAGGGTTCGTCGTGGACGCGGTAGATGCCGGGCACGTTGGCGCGGTAGATCTTTTCAGCCACCACGCGGTTGGCGGCGAGCATGCATTCTTCGATGAGATTGTAGGCTTCGGTGGCGCCGCGCTTGGCGAACCCGACGGGGTTGCCCTGTTCATCCAGGACACATTTAACCTCGGGCAGGGCATAATCGAGCGCGCCGTTCCGGAAGCGCAGGGCACGGATTTTACGGGCCAGCTTGCGCAGGAGGTGCAGGGCCTGGCGGATCGGTTCGGGGCGTCCGTCCAGGCGGCCGTGATCGAACAAGTCCTGCACCTGCTCGTAGGACAGGCAGGCGCGGGACCGGATGATGGATCGGTAGGTGTCGGCGGATTCGACGCCGCCCTGGGCGTCAAAGACGATGTCCACGGTATGGGCCAGGTGGTCTTCGTCGGGCTGCAGGCTGCAGACGCGAACGGTCAGGTCCTCGGGCAGCATGCGGACGACGCGGTCCACCAGGTAGGTGCTGTTGCCCCGGCGAAGGGCTTCGCGGTCAATGTCGGACCCGGGTTCGACGAACGCGGCGACATCGGCGATATGGACGCCCAGCCGGCAGCGACCGTTGGACAGGGGCTCGATGGAGACGGCGTCGTCGTAGTCATGCGCGGTGGCCGGATCAATGGTCATGATCAGTTTGTCCCGCAGATCCCGGCGGGACCGGTCGTGCAGAATGTTCGGCGCCAGGCGGGGAGAGACGCGCCGGGCCGCTTTCCGCACCGCCACCGGAAATTCCTCCGACAGCCCGCGATCCAGCAGCAGGGCGGGAATGTCGTTTTCCACCGCGTCGGGGTCGCCGAGATCCTCGGCGAACGCGGCGGTGACGGGCCGTCCTTCCGACGGCTCGTCCTCCGTGATGCGCGCCACGACGAGGTTGCCCAGGTGGGCTTCGAGCTTCTTCAGCGGATCGGTCAGCTTGATGTTGGTTCGCAGCAGGGAGTCGCGGGGGACGATATAGGCGTAATAAGGCGTGGCCTGCAGAATGCCGACGACCCACTGGCGCTTGCGTTCCACGACGCGCAGGACACGGGCGGCCTGGGTATCCGGCTGGGCGCCGAACAGGCGGGCGGAAGCTTCGCGGCGTACGGGGAGGGCCAGGATGCGGTCGCCGTTCATGGCGGCGCCGGTCGAGGCCGGGTCGATCCACATCGGCGCCTGCTGGGGGTCGTCGGGAATGATCCAGCAGGAGCCGTTCAGGCGGACGCGGAAAGTGCCCGCGATCTGTCCGGCGGAAGCCGGGGCGGGGCCCCAGCGACCGCCGCGGAGGGAAGCCGCCCGGCCCTGGGCTTCGAGGGCGCGGAGCGCGCTGCGGAGCAGCCCGCGCTGGCCGGAGGACAGTCCCAGCCGTTTGGCCAGGTCGCGTTCGGGGAGGGGGGAATATCGGGGGGAGGAAAACAGCGCGGCCACGCGGCGCGCCAACTCGTTGTCTTTTGTCATATGGGATGGATCATGGGCGAAGGCCGGGTCCGCTGGCGAGAAGAAATTCAGCCGGGGACCGGGAGCCAGAGGGCGTTGCCGGCGGGCAGATCCAGCAGCAGGACAGTCGGCGGGCCCAGGCGGGGCCGGGCGCAGGAGCCGGGATTCAGGATGCGGGTGGGGCCGGCCTGTTCGTCCTGCGGCCGGTGCGTATGGCCGGTAAGGATGAAATCAAACCGGCCGGAGGCAACGGCCTGATGCAGGCGGCGGGCGTCATGGCCATGCAGAACGAGGCATCGCCGGCCGTCGAATTCGAGTTCGGGGGCGGTGGCGCGTTCGATGCCGGCGGGGGCCGGGGCCAGACGGGGATCCGGTATGTGATCGCAGTTGCCGATGGCGACATGGGCGCGGAGGCCGTGTTCCAGACAGGTGGCGGACAGCAGATCCATGACCTCTTCGCCGGCGTCGCCGCAGTGGATGAGATGTCCTGCGCCGCGGCGCAGCAGCAGATCCAGGGCCCGCCGGGTTTCCGGCAGATGATTGTGGGTATCGGATAGAATGCCCAGGCGCATGACAGACAGGACTCTGGAGCGCCTTCGTCCGCAAGGCAAGCCGTATCCTCCTG
>JAHDSS010000585.1 GCA_018432565.1 Kiritimatiellia bacterium | reverse complement strand
TCGCGGCCGGGTTTCGCCAGCAGGGGGATGTCCACGTGCCGCGCAAACACCGGCATCGCCGGCGAAAACGGCAGCTTCAGCAGCAGGCGCGCCTGGCGGTAGCCCTGCTCGAACAGGCTGATCACCTGGAGCCAGCGCGGATCGCGCGCCACGAATGGCGCATAAATCCAGTCCCAGGAGAAATTGCCGACGGCCATGGCCGGCAGGCCGGCTTCCGCCGCGGCTTCGAGCGGAATGGACGGAATGTCGGCCACGACCAGGTCCGCCCCCTCCCCCCGCAGGAATTCCGCCTCGATGTCCACCAGCACCGGCCGCTCCGCCGCCAGCTCCAGCGCCTCGTCCAGCGTCGCCTCCACATCCACCCGGATCGAATCTTTCTGCACCATGCCCACATCAAAGGCCCCCGGACGGACCGTCAGGCGACCGTCCGCCCCCTGCAGGCGGCTGCGCAGGAATGCCTCGGGCAGGTCGGTCGTGACCGTCACCCGGACCTCCGGATGCCGCGCCAGCAGCGCCGCGAGAATGTCACACGACCGCACCCCGTGGCCGTAGCCGTGCGCCGTGACGTAGTAAGCCATATGCATGGACCCTACCCTACTCCACCCGGCCGCCCGCCTGAATCCCAAAATCACAAGCCGCTTGCAAAACTCCTGCGGAATTGTTGCAAGAGAGTATTCAGGAAACAGGATTCAGTAGTCAGAATGTCGCAATGCAAAGAGACGGTTCAGTGGCTGTTTATTCTGAATCCTGAATTACCGGATTCTGAATACGACTCGGGCAAAACGGAGTTTGGCAAGAGCCCCACACGGTTTTCATTCCATTGGCCGCCCCGGCCTGCTAGGATGCTCCACCGCATGAAACGAGGAATGACCATGACTCCCAGCCGACCCGCCTGCCGCCATTGGCCCTTCTGGGCCGCCATTGCCGCCCTCGCCGCCATCCTGGGCCTCAGTCTGCTGATCAACCTGGCCGCCGTCGGCGTCCTCGCCGGCTCGTCCCGCTCCGGCCCCTCTACGCAGGGCGAGGACGAATTTCCGTCCTTCGCCGAGACCCATTCCTGGGGAACCGGCACCGCCAAGGTCGTGCGCATCGCCTTTACCGGCATCCTGACCCGCCAGCTCGATGGCGGACTCTTCGGCAGCACCGACCCCGTCGACGCCACCCTCCGCCAGATCCGCGCCGCGCGGCAGGATGACGATGTCGCCGGCATCCTTCTGGAAATTGATTCGCCCGGCGGCGAAGTCACCGCCTCGGACGAAATCCACCGCGAGCTGATGCGGTTCAAGGAAAGCCGGGACGGCCGCGTCATTACCGTCCTGGTGCATGACCTGGCGGCGTCGGGCGGGTTCTATATCGCCCTGCCCGCCGACCGCATCGTCGCCCAGCCCACCGCCATGGTCGGCTCCATCGGTGTGCTGATGCAGACCCTCAACATCCAGGGGCTCGGCGAAAAGCTGGGCGTGACCGACACCACCATCAAGTCCGGCCGCAACAAGGACATGCTCAATCCCTTCCACCCGGTGGATCCCGAGCAGGTCCGGCTGCTGCAGACCGCCGTGGACACCATGCATGATCGCTTCGTGGAACTGGTCGCCGAAGGCCGGAACCTCTCCAAAACCAAGGTGCGCGCTCTCGCCGACGGCCGGCTGTTCACTGCCCGCGAGGCCCTGGACCTGCGCCTGGTGGATGCCATCGGCTACTGGGAGGATGCGCTGGCCGAAACCGCCGGCCTCCTCGGCGTGGAAACCGTCCGGGTGGTGACCTACCGCGACGAAACCGGCCTCTTTGAAAAGCTGTTCGGCGCGAAAAGCCCCATCCCTGGCCTCCACGCCCTGCTGTCCGCCGCCGCCGTCCCCCGCCGCCTCTACCTCTGGCGGCTTTGAGCCAAATGTTAAATGTATAGACTTCACCCTCCTTCCCGGGAGGGTGAAGTCTATACAGTATACTTTTGAAGCGGCGGCCGGCGGGTTGCGATTGCGTTTCCGCCCCGCGTTTGATTTCATGACCCGCTGAGCATTTCCCCATGGCCAAGCCCACCCATCTCTACGACGAAAGCAAGATCCAGACGCTGTCCGCGCTGGAGCACATCCGCAAGCGCACCGGCATGTACATCGGCCGGGTGGGCGACGGCACCCAGTACGACGACGGCATCTATGTCCTGCTCAAGGAGGTCATTGACAACGCCGTGGACGAATTCATCATGGGCTACGGCGAGCGCGTCGAAATCGACATCGACGGCCCCCGGGTCCGCGTGCGCGACTACGGCCGGGGCATCCCCCTCGGCAAGGTGGTCGATTGCGTCTCGCGCATCAATACCGGCGCCAAGTACAACGACGACGTCTTCCAGTTCTCCGTCGGCCTCAACGGCGTGGGCACCAAGGCCGTCAATGCGCTGTCGTCCACCTTCCTGGTCCAGTCCCACCGCGACGGCAAATCCGCCGGCGCGCGCTTCGTCCGCGGGGAGCTGACGAAAACCCTGGCCGGCAAATGCCCCGGCGTCCCCAACGGCACCCTGATCGAATTCGAGCCCGATCCGGACATCTTCGGCTCCTTCTCGTATCTCGACGACCTGGTGCAGCGCCGCCTCCGCCTCTATGCCTGCCTCCATGCCGGCCTCGTCCTCGTGCTCAACGGCACCGACATCGTCTCCGAAAACGGACTGACCGACCTCGTCCTCGAGGAGGTCGGCGACGAAGCCGTGTACATCCCGCTTCACCATCGCGCCGCCAATCTCGAAATCGCCTTCACCCATACCCAGCGCTTCAACGAAACCTTCTTTTCGTTCGTCAACGGCCAGTTCACCAGCGACGGCGGCACCCACCTCTCCGCCTTCCGCGAGGGCTTCCTCAAGGGCGTCAACGAATTCGCCAAG
>JAHDSS010000284.1 GCA_018432565.1 Kiritimatiellia bacterium | reverse complement strand
GGCGGCCTGCTGGAAATCCTGGTGCTGGCGGTGGTGTTTTACTACATCATCCAGTTCCTGCGGGGCACGCGCGGCGCGCAGGTCCTGCTCGGATTCGTCACCGCCGTGGTGGTCATGCTGCTGCTGACCCGGCTGTTCAACCTCGACACCCTGAACTGGCTGCTCCAGCAGCTGTCGGTCTATCTGGTGATCGCCTTCCTGATCATCTTCCAGCCGGAAATCCGCCGCGCCCTCGCCGAGCTGGGCAAGCAGCACGTCTTCGCCACGACCCTGCGCGAACGCGGCGTGCTCGACGAGATCGTTCAGGCGGTCTCGCGCCTGGCCGCCGACAAGATCGGCGCCCTGATCGCCATCGAACGCGAAATCGGCACGCGCGCCGTCCAGGAAACCGGCACCCGCATGGATTCCGTGGTGACGGCCGAGCTGCTGGCGACCATTTTCTTTCCCCATACGCCCCTGCACGACGGCGGGGTCATCATCGAAGGCGACCGCATCCGCGCCGCCGCCTGCGTGTTTCCGCTGTCGTCGCGCGACATCGGCAAGATCGGCACGCGCCACCGCGCCGCCGTGGGCATCTCCGAGGAAACCGACGCCGTCGTCGTCGTGGTCTCCGAGGAAACCGGCGCGATCTCGCTGGCCTACAAGGGACGCCTCATCCGCGGGCTGGACGAAGCCCGCCTGCGCCGCATCCTCTCGTCGGTGCTGCTGCGCGCCGCCAAGCAGAAGAGCCGCTGGCAGCGCCTGGGGCAGTCGCTGGACCTGACCCCCGAAGGCGTCGCCCGGACCGAAGAATTGATGGAGCGCGAATTTGAAGAACCTGCAAAAAACCACTGAGTTCCTGGGCTCGCGCAACGGCATCCGGGTGATCTCGCTCGTGACGGCCATCGCCGTCTGGTACGCCATCCGCGCCGCCACCAGCAACTCCACGCTGGTCACCGGCATCCCCCTGGCCATCCAGCCGCCCCCGGACTGGACCGTGGTGGACCGCTCGGCCCGGACCGTGGACGTGGCCTTCCTGGGCACGCGCGACGACCTGCGCTATCTGAACCGCGAGCTGATCAAGGCCACGGTGGACGCGCGCGACCGCACCGACGGCCAGACGTTTACCGTCACCCTCGGTCCCGCCAACATCAATGCCCCCGGCAGCGCCCGCATCGAATTCATCCGCCCGGCCTCCGTCACCTTCCGCCTCGACCGCGAAATCTCCAAGCAGGTGCCCGTCAAGGTCGAAACCCAGAACCTCCTGCCCGACGGCTACGAGATCGAACAGATCACCGTCACCCCGGCCACGGTCCAGCTCTCCGGCCCCGCCCGCCTGCTGGAGGACATCGAAGCCGTCAGCACCATGCCCATTGATCTCGACGGCCGCATCCGCTCCATCAACAAGCGCCGCATTCCGCTCGTTCCCGGCGACCGGATGGCCGGCGTGGAAATGGATCCGGCCGCCGTCACCCTGGACCTGGCCATTCTGGAACGCTCTGTCAGCACCCGCTTCCCCGATCTGCCCGTCCTCCCGCTCCTGCCCGCCGGACGCAAACTCCGCGCCGATCTCGATCCAGACACCGCCCACCTCACGGTCAAGGGCCGGCCGGAGCTGGTCAAGGCGCTCGCGGCCGAAGACATCCGCCTGTTCGTGGATGCCGTGGACACCGAGGATTCCGGTCCGGTGCGCCTGCCGATCCGCGCCGTCCTGCCGGGCGGCATTTCCGTCGTCCGGACCGAGCCGGCCACCGTTACGCTGGAGTTAAAAGACTGACCATGCGGCTTCTGCCACTGGCCATCGGCGTCCTGGGGACCCTGCTGTGGGATGCGACCGCGGCGGAACCGGCCTGGCGCACCGCCCCGCTGCCCCCCGAAGCCGAACGCCTCAACCGCACCGCCGACGCCGCGGCCTCCCTGGATACCGCCATGCGGC
>JAHDSS010000149.1 GCA_018432565.1 Kiritimatiellia bacterium | reverse complement strand
GCGCATTCTCGACGGCGAGGATGCGCGCCTCTTCGCCGTCGTCGGCCCCTGCTCCATCCACAAGCTCGACGCCGCCGAAGAATACGCCCGCAAACTGAAAACCCTCGCCGACGAGGTCGCCGGCTCCGTCTTCGTCGTCATGCGCGTCTACTTCGAAAAGCCCCGCTCCTCCGTCGGCTGGAAAGGGCTCATCAACGACCCCTACATGAACGACACCTTCCACATCGAGGAAGGCATCCGCATGGCCCGCCACTTTCTGTTCCGGGTCGCTGAACTCGGCCTGCCCGCCGGCACCGAACTCCTCGACGTCCTCATGCCCCAGTACATCGGCGACCTCGTCTCGTGGAACGTCATCGGCGCCCGCACCGCCGAAGCCCAGACCCACCGCGAAATCGCCAGCGGCATCTCCACGCCCATCGGCTTCAAGAACGGCACCGACGGCTCCCTCGGCGCCGCCATCAACGGCGTCCGCTCCGCCATGGGCCCCCACCACTTTCTCGGCGTCACCGAAGACGGACTCCCCGCCGTCTTTTCCACCACCGGCAATGCCTATCCCCACGTCGTCCTCCGCGGCGGCAAAACCCCCAACTACGATGCCGGCAGCATCGCCGCCTGCGTGGATGCCCTCCGCGACGCCCACCTGCCGCAGAACATCGTCGTCGACTGCTCCCACGGCAACTCCGGCAAGAGAGCCGACCGCCAGGGCCTCGTGCTTCGGGACGTGCTCTCCCAGATCGAAGCCGGACAAACCGCCATCCGCGGCCTCATGCTCGAAAGCAACCTCGAGGGCGGCCACCAGCCCATGCAGGCCAACCCCGCCCTCCTCAACCCCCGCTGCTCCGTCACCGACGAATGCATCGACTGGCCCACCACCGAGGCGCTGCTGCGGGAGGCGCACGGCCGGATGAAGAAGGCAATGGAATGATGGAATACTGGAATGATGGAATATTGAAATCAGAAGAAAAAAGAATCATGAACCCACCCACCCCCAACCCCACCCCACCCCATCATTCCACCATTCCACCATTCCATTTTTCCTCCCCCTCTTCCTCCCCGCTCATCGGCCAATACCCCGACGCCACCGGCCACTTCGGCCCCTACGGCGGCCGCTTCGTCGGCGAAACCTTGATGTCCGCGCTCCTCGACGTCGAAGCCGCCTGGACCTCCGCCAAGAACGACCCCGACTTCCTCGCCTCCTTCCGCGCCATGCTCCGCGACTACGCCGGCCGCCCCACGCCGCTCGATCTCGCCGAACGCCTTTCCGACGCCCTCGGCGGCGCCCGCCTCTGGCTCAAGCGCGAAGACTGCACCCATACCGGCGCGCACAAAATCAACAACGTCGTCGGCCAGGGCCTCCTCGCCCGCCGCATGGGCAAAAAGCGCGTCATCGCCGAAACCGGCGCCGGCCAGCACGGCGTCGCCACCGCCACCATCGCCGCCCGCTTCGGCTTCGAGTGCAAAGTCTTCATGGGCGCGGAAGACATCCGCCGCCAGGCCCCCAACGTCCGCCGCATGGAACTCCTCGGTGCCACCGTCATCCCCGTCACCTCCGGCACCGCCACCCTCAAGGACGCGATGAACGAGGCCCTCCGCTACTGGTCCGGTGTCAGCGACGACACCTTCTACGTCATCGGCACCGTCTCCGGCCCCCACCCCTATCCCGAAATGGTCCGCGACTTCCAGCGCGTCATCGGCGACGAAGCCCGCGCGCAGATGCTCGAGAAAATCGGCCGGCTCCCCGACCTGCTTGTCGCCTGCGTCGGCGGCGGCTCCAACGCCATGGGCCTCTTCTATCCCTTCCTCGACGACCCGTGCGAAATGATCGGCGCCGAAGCCGCCGGCCACGGCCTCGACACCCCCCGCCACGCCGCCTCCCTCGTCGGCGGCACTCCCGGCGAACTCCACGGCGCCCTCACCTACCTGCTGCAGTCCGACGAAGGCCAGATCCATGAAGCCTGGTCCATCTCCGCCGGCCTCGACTACCCCGGCGTCGGCCCCGAACACGCCCTCCTCCACGATCTCAAGCGCGTCCGCTACGAAGGCGTCACCGACTCGGAAGCCCTCGACGCTTTCCAAGCCCTCTGCCAATACGAAGGCATCATCCCCGCCCTCGAAAGCTCCCACGCCCTCGCCGCCGCCATGCGCGAAGCCAGGAAACGCCCCAAAGACCAACACATCCTCGTCAACCTCTCCGGCCGCGGCGACAAGGACCTCGACCACGTGCTGAGAACCCTGAAAAAGGAATAATGGAATGAGGGAGACTTGGAATCCTGGAATGATGGAATCCTGGACTATGGGAAACAGCCATTTCCGGATTTTCCACGCCATGGAAAACTTTTTCGCGGTTTTTCCACGCTATGGAAAACTTTTCTCGAATTTTTCCACAGTATGGAAAACTTTTTTCCACACTGTGGAAAACTCTGCCCGATGTGCACGACGCGTTGCATTGAACAGACCTTCGACTCCCGGCGACGTCCATCGACTTTGGGCGACTTCTATTCAAGTTTCCAGTTTCCAGTTTCCTTCACTATTCCATCCTTCCATCCTTCCACTATTCCATTCTTCCGCCTTTCACCCTTCCACCATTCCATCATTCCAATTCTGAACCCCATGAATCGCATCACCGCCACCTTCCAGAAAAACGCCGCCGCCAACCGCAAAGCCCTCGTCGGCTACCTCACCGCCGGCGATCCGAACCCCGAAACGAGTTTCCCCATCCTCCGCGCCGCCGTGGCCTCCGGCCTCGACATTCTCGAACTCGGCGTCCCCTTCTCCGACCCCACCGCCGACGGCCCCGTCATCCAGGAAGCCTCCCAGCGCGCCCTCCAAGCCGGCATGACCCTCACGAAAACCCTTGAAATCGCCGCCCGTCTCCGCGCCGAGTCCGAGATCCCCATCATGCTCTTCGGCTACTACAACCCCCTCTTCAAATACGGCCTCGACCGCCTCGCCCAGGCCGCGGCCAAGGCCGGCATCGACGGCCTCCTCGTCGTCGACCTCCCCCCCGAGGAAGCCGGCCCGCTGAAAGCCGCCCTCCAGGGAACCGACATCCAGATCGTCTTCCTCGTCGCCCCGACGACCCGCCCCGACCGCCTGCAGAAAATCGCCGCCGAAACCGACGGCTTCCTCTACCTCGTCACCAAGGCCGGCACCACCGGCGAAGGCGGCTTGGACTACGAAGCCATCCGCCGCCACGCCGCCGAAGTAAAGAAGATCTCCCCCCTGCCCGTCTGCCTCGGCTTCGGTATCCGCAACGGCGACGACGCGGCCCGGCTCGCCCCCATGGCTGACGGCGTCATCGTCGGCTCCACCCTCGTCAACGTCATCGGCAGCAATCTATCCGCCCCCGACCTCCCCGAGCGCATGGCGGAAAAGATCCGCGACCTCCGCGCCGGCCTCGACCGGGACTGAAATCCCTCTCACGCCAAGGCGCAAAGCCGCCAAGATTCCGAATCAACCTGATTCTTGCTGTAGGCCAGGGCGGTGACCTGGCAAACCATGCCGCTGGGATTTCCAAACGCTCGTACGGATTGCGAATAGCGCCACTATATGCAAATTCCCTTTCAGAAGTTGAACCCCCCCATGAAATGTCGTACACCTTCGTTCAGCGAAACACACACCTTATGGACTTCGATTTCATGCAGAATCCGAAGCGAGCCCTATCATGAAGAACCCCGCCACGCCCGAACTGAAAGTCTTCATTGCCTCGCAGGAGTCCACCTGCGACGAATGCGGCCAGGATCTGGGCCGCCACGCCTGGAT
>JAHDSS010000266.1 GCA_018432565.1 Kiritimatiellia bacterium | reverse complement strand
CGATCGTGCTGACGGTTTTGCAGGATTACTCTCTTCCGGAGGCCGCGCGCATCGAAGGCTGCGCGCTGGCGACCCTGTACTGGCGGGTACACGAGGCCCGCCGTTTGATGAAACGCAGCCTGGCGGAGGATTTGCCATGAAACCGGACCCGTTGAAAGCCCTGCTGAAGAGCTGGGCGGAGCGTACGCAAGCCGGGGACGCGGATCTGGACGCGCTGGGCGCCCGGATCCGGGATGCCCTGCCGCCGGTATCGGCATCTGCGCCGGTGCCGGACGAACCGGGGGGGGTCTTTCATCCTGTGCGGCGCCGGCTGGCGGCGGCCGCGGCGGCGGCGATTCTGCTGGGGGCCGGCGCGCTTCTGCTGCACAGCCCGCGGAAAGCCGGATTCCCGATGGCCGCGGTGAACGGCGCGGAAGATCATGCCCGCCTGACGGCCGAGCAGCTTGCGGCGCGGCGCATTCTCCTGGAGGAAACGGAGGCGCTGTTTGCGGATCATTTGCGCTGGGTGCAGTTGGATGCCGCCGGAATGCATCTGGAGCTGTCGGAGGCCACGGTACGGCCGGAAGATTCCAAAGCCGGCCTGGTGGTGCGCACGGTGATGCTGACCCGGAAGGAGAACCAGACGGACTGGGAAACGGTCTGGTCATCCGACATCCTGACGCGGGCCGAGGAATACGTCGAGGTGGCCGGGAACACCGGGTGTTCCGGCGGAATGGAGCTGTGGGTGCATCCCTTGCCGGACGGGCGGTATGCGGTGGATTCGCAACTCCAGTGTCCCCGCCAAGGGTTGGCGATGCCGGGCGAAACCCGCATTTTGTCCGCGGGCCGGCCGGAGCGCATTCTGACGCGATCCGCGGGCGGACAGGAATTCCGGATTTATCAATCGGTGGAGCCGCTGGCCAACGGGAGGGGATGATGAAACGCCTGGGCATGATCGGGCTTCTCTTGTGGAGCGTCGCGGGGTTGGCGCGGGCTGACGAGGCGGCGCAGATCCGCCTGCGGGATCCTTCCGCCAGTGTATTTGGCGGGCGCCCGGCGGTCTGGCGTCTGGACGTGGACGGGCCGGCCGCCTTCGAAGGCACCGTGGCCTGGAATCTGGCCGTATCCGGCGGGGTGATCGCCCGCCGGGAAGCGCGGGTGGCCGTTCGTCCCGGGGAGTCGGCGCTGGTGGACATCGACGTGGATCTGCCCGGCGTGCGCGAGGGCATCATCGCGGAAGGCCGTTTGCAGATGGCGCTGCGGGACGAGCGCGGCGAGGTATTGGCGGAGCTGGAGCATCCGTTTTTTGTGTTCGGGGCAAATCCCGCGGCGGGCCGCCTGGAGTGGCTGCGCGGCCTGGAGATGAGCGTGTATGATCCGGAAGACCGGACGGCGGAGCGACTGGAAGAGCTGGGCTGGCCGTTTCGTCGAATTTCGAACCTGTCCGCGCTGGAAACGCTGGGCACCCACGTGCTGCTGGTGGGCGAAGGGATTTCGCTTCGCAGCGCACGGGGGTTGATGGAAGCGGTGGTTCGCGCGGCGGAGCGCGGAGGCCGGGTCGTGATGCTGGCGCCCGAGGATGGCTCGTTCCCGCCGCCTGGGAGCGGCGATGGCGCGGTGGCGCCGGAATCGCTGCAGTTCCATGACTCCACCTATGTGCAGGGCCTGGATAAGCGGTTGGATGCGCCGCCGCGGCGGGCGACGTTCCGGCTGGGCGGGCAGCGCACGGGACCCGTGGTGAGCGTGGAGTCCGCCGGCGGCTGGGCGTTCATGGAAGCGCGCTGGCCCGGGGGCGGCGTGCTGCTGTTGTGCGGATGCGGAGCGCTGGAGACGTGGGAGGCCTCGCCGGCGCCGCGTTTTCTGCTGATGAGGATG
>JAHDSS010000604.1 GCA_018432565.1 Kiritimatiellia bacterium | reverse complement strand
CCGATCCTCGGCGCCCTCTACGGCCCCGTCGCCCTGGTCTGGATCGTCCTGGGCACCCTCTTCGCCGGCGGCGTCCACGACTATTTCAGCGGCATGCTGTCTGTCCGCCACGACGGCGCTTCGCTGCCGGAAGTGGTCGGCCAAACCATGGGGGAAACCGCCCGCTGGATCATGCGCTTCTTTTCGGTGCTGCTGCTGGTGCTGGTCGGCGTGGTGTTCACCCTCAGCCCCGCCCACATGCTCGGGTCGCTCTTCGGCCTGAATCCGGCCGCCCTGGTCGCCGCCGTTTTCCTGTACTACTTCCTCGCCACCATCCTGCCCATTGACAAACTCATCGGCCGCTTCTATCCGCTCTTCGGCCTGCTGCTGCTCTTCATGACCCTCGGGGTGGCCGGAGGCCTCTTCTGGAGCGGCGCGAATGCCCCCGGCGCGGACACGCTTCTGCGCTGGCCGTCGGGATCGCATCCGGAAGGCCTGCCCGTCTGGCCGCTGCTGTTCATTACCCTGTCCTGCGGGGCCATCAGCGGCTTCCATTCCACCCAGTCGCCCCTCATGGCCCGCTGTCTCCGCTCCGAACGCCATGGCCGCCGCGTGTTCTACGGCGCCATGGTCTGCGAAGGCTTCATCGCCTTGGTCTGGGCCACCGCCGGCATGACGTTCTTTGACTCCCCCGACGCCCTCCAGGCCGTCATCCGCGAAGGCACCCCCGCCCTGGTCGTCAACCGGGTCTGCCAGACGCTGCTGGGGCCGGTGGGCGGCGCCATCGCCATCCTCGGCGTCGTCGTCCTGCCCATCACCTCCGGCGACACCGCCTTCCGCTCCACCCGCCTGATCCTGGCGGAACCCCTCCACCTGGACCAGAAACCCGTGCTCAAACGGCTCGCGCTGGCCATTCCCCTCTTTTTGACCGCGTGGCTGATCTCCCGGACGGACTTCAATCTGATCTGGCGTTATTTCGGCTGGAGCAACCAGGCGCTGTCGTCGCTGGTGCTGTGGACCGCCGCCGTCTGGCTGGCGCAGCGCGGCAAGCCCCACTGGATCGCGTCCCTGCCGGGCACGTTCATGACCGCGGTGTCCGCCGCCTTCATCCTCCAGGCCAAGATCGGATTCCGCCTGCCCCCGGGGCTCTCCAACGGCCTCGGCGGCGCCGCCGCCCTCCTGGGCCTCGGCGCCCTCATTGCCTATGCCCGCCGCCGCCGCGCCGCCGATATGCCCCCGCCCGCCCCCTCGCCGTAACCCCGGGGCTGCAAACTACGCGAAGCCTCCCGCATTCGACGCAATCAGCCCGCCCCATTTGTCCTTGGCCCGGGACATCGCGCGCCCGCGGTGGCTCAGCCGGTTTTTCTGCTCCGCGCCCATCTCGGCAAAGGTCTGCTCGAACCCGTCCGGCACAAACAGCGGATCGTAGCCGAATCCCTCCGTCCCGCGCAGGCGCTCGATGATGCGCCCGGGACAGCTCCCCGACACCGTCTCCGCGCGGCCGGCCGGATCGCTCAGGGCCGCCACGCAGCGAAACCGCGCCGACCGGTCGCGCTGCCCGTCCAGCTCCCGCAGCAGCTTCGCGTTGTTGCGCGCATGGTCGCACGGCTCGCCCGCATAGCGCGCCGAATACACCCCCGGCGCGTTGCCCAGCGCCGCCACCTCCAGCCCCGAATCGTCGGCCAGCGCCCACAGCCCCGTCGCCCGCGCCAGCTCGGTCGCCTTCTTGATCGCATTCGCCTCGAACGTGTCCCCGTCCTCTTCCACGTCGTGCAGGCCCGGTACATCCGCCGCCGACACCCACTCCACTCCCGGCAGATCGAAGATCTCCCGGATCTCCTGGATCTTATGCGCATTTCGCGAGGCAATCAGAATCTTCATGGAACTCCTTTCACTCGCCGGCATATCGGCGCTCGATCTGGCGCGAAATGCCGGTCAGGATTTCATAGGCAATGGTGCTGCAGTGCCTGGCCAGCTCGCCGGCCCAGATCTCTTCCTTCCCCTGGCGGCCGATCAGAACGGCTTCGTCCCCGGCCCGGACGCCGCTGTCGGGCCCGAGGTCCGCGGCGATCCAGTTCATGCTGACGCGTCCCACCACCGGGCGGCGCGTTCCGCCGATCAGCACATGCCCCTTGTTGCCCAGATGCCGCTGGTAGCCGTCGGTATAGCCGCAGCTCAGCACCGCCAGGTCCGTCGGCGCCGGCGTCCGGTAGCTGGCGTAATATCCCACCGGAAACCCCGCCGGCACCCGCTTCACCTGCATGACACGCGCCTTCCAGCTCAACACGGGCTGCGTGGTGAACCGCTGCGCGGCATCCCCCGCTCCGTACCCGTACAGCGCAAGGCCCACCCGGACCGCGTCCTG
>JAHDSS010000519.1 GCA_018432565.1 Kiritimatiellia bacterium | reverse complement strand
CGGCTTCGAAAACGGAGTGAAGATCGTTGGTGGCGGTGCCGGCGATCCACTCATGGGTGTCGGTGACGCCGTCGCCGTCGGAATCCGTGCCCCAGATCGCTTCCGCCCATTCCGGGCGGTCCACGAAGGGGTTGCGGTTGTGCTGCCAGGCGGTGAAGATGCGCTCGTTGCGGGCGCGCTCCCAGTCATCGGGCGGATCCAGCGCGTGCCAGCGCAACAGGGTGTTCAGGATGCCCATGTAGAGGTTGGGAACGGTGGGGGCGTCGGCAAATCCCAGGGGATTGGTTTCCTCTTCGCTGCCGTCGTAGCGCGTGGCCATGTAGAACAGGGCGCGGGCGATGTTTCCGGCGGATTCCAGCGGCGGCTGGAAGGAATTGGTGTCCATGCTGGTGAGCGGAGCATTGGGATGGGCGGGGAAAAGATAGGCGGCATCGTTGGTGTCGCTCACGTCAAAGAATAGCGCTCCGCGAAGATTGTTCACATCCTTGTGGGCCGCGTAGAGATTGTGAAGATCCACCTGGTCGGGGCCGTCGTTGCCCAGCCCGCGGGATTCGGGCCAGCAATGCTCCTTGTTCCAGCCGCCGGTCACGTCGTAGGCCGTCTTCAGGATCGGGGAAGCGGGGTTGTAGAGGTCCATGACGTAATTGGTGGAGGACGGATCGGTATGGATGTCCTTCATGGCGTCGTTTTCCTGCTCGTCGTTGAGTTCGACGGCGCCGTCGGAGATGATGTCGTGCAGTTTTGCCTTGAGGGCCGGGCCGGTCAGGCCTTCGGCGTAGTGATAGTAGGGATAGATGGGCGTGACCTCGATGGAGAACGTCCGGGAGTTGGTGCCGTCCTTGTCGCCGGCGAAGAACGCGACGGCATGGGTGCCGGTCTGGGATTCGGCGGGCGTCCAGGCGAAGGACGCCATGAGCGGGGCGGCGCCGGTGGCGCCGGCGAAGACGGCGCCTGCCGGCAGATCCTCCGCCCAGAGGCGGACGGTGTCCAGGTTGTTTTCATAGGCGGAAACATCGAGCTGAACGGGCTTGCCGTACTCGGTGAGCGTATGGGTGATGTCGGGGGAAAAGCTGAGTGTGGGAGGTTCTTGGATCACCGTCCCATGGGAGGTCCATAGGATGTTGTCGATCGACACCTGGCCGGAATCAGTGTCGTGCTGCCGGAACATGAGCGTGAAGTTTCCGGCGATATTGACGGGGAGATCCACCACGTGATTGGTCATGTCGATTTCGCCGCCGGGATACGTGGTGATGACCGTGCTGTTGACCACCACATCGAAATTGCAGGTGGAGGCGAAGGGGCGCATCCAGTCGAAGGAAAGCGTGCCGCAGCCGTTGGAGAGCGTGCCGGAAAGGATGCTGGCCGGGGTATCCTTTCCTTTGGCCAATGTGGGGGTGGGCAGATCGGCGATTTCCTGATCTCCCCGGCAGGAGGTATAGGTCCATGTCGAGCCGTCCTGGCCGGTGAAGGTGCCGCTGTTGTAGGTGGAGCCGGTTTCGGGGAAGTTGACGAAGTTTTCGAAGCCGGCGGCGAACGCCGTCCGGGAGGCCAGAAGGGCGCCGAGCAGCAGCACCAGGCCGAATGAATGCAGGCGGGGCATGATGG
>JAHDSS010000201.1 GCA_018432565.1 Kiritimatiellia bacterium | reverse complement strand
TTTCCGGCGCGCCTGGAAGCGCTTGATCCAGAGGTCGAGGGACGGGGCGAGCATGTTGCCGATGAGGATGGCGAAGGCGACGCCGCCGGCAAAGACGGCTTTGTAGCGGAAGAAGACGATGAGGGCGCCGATGGCGGCGCCATAGGCCCACATGGATTCCTTGAGGCGGGGGGCGGAGATGGGGTCGGTGACCATGAAGACGGCGGCGTAGAGGAACGCGCCGGAGAAGAGGGTGAAGCCGATCGGCGGGACGGCGGCGATGCCGAGGGCGTTTCGCAGGAGGAGGTTCATGGCGACGGCGCCGAGGAGGGTGGAGAGCATGAGGCGCCAGTTGGCGGTCTTGGTCCAGAGGAGATAGACAGCGCCGAGAAGGATGGCGAGGGCGCAGACTTCGCCGGCGGAACCGGCGGCGAGGACGCGGGCGTGGCCGGCCTGATCGAAGAGCCCGCCGATCCGGCCGGTGACGAGGTCCCAGATCTTCACCTCGAAGCCGTAGTCGCGGCGCGACCACATGGGGGTGGCGGCGGTGACGGCATCCACGACCTTGAGGCCGGGGGAAGCGAGTTCGGCGGGGAGATCCTTCAGGGCCTCGAAGCTCCAGCGGGCGAAGCCGCCGGGGAAGCCGCGGAAGGCGGGGACGAATTTGGAGGTGAGTTCGACGGGAAAGCAGACATAGACGAAGGCGCGGCCGACGATGGCGGGGTTGAAGATGTTTTTGCCGAAGCCGCCGAAGACCATTTTGCCGAAGACGATGCCGAAGACGGCGCCCACGGCGGCGATCCAGAACGGGGTGGTGGGCGGCAGGGCCAGTCCGTAGAGGGCGGCGGTGACCCAGACGGCCTGGGAGATCTTGCCGGGGGGCGTGGGCACCATGATCCATTCGGCCAGGAAGGCGAAGAGAACGGAGACGCCGACGAGCGCGAGCACCCGCCAGCCGAAGAGGTAGATCGCCGCCAGGGCGACGGGGAGGAGCGCGTAGAGCACGCGCACCATCATGACCTGCTTCAGGAAGGCGGGCCTTTTCATCCAGGCGGACGGGTCAGAGGGTGAAGTCGCCGGCGGCTTCGGGCTGGTAGGGGATGTCGAGGATTTTGAGTTTGCGGGGACCGCCGGGGGTCTGCCAGGAAAGGATATCGCCCTTGGCATAGCCGAGGATGGCGGTGCCGATGGGGGAAACGACGGACAGCCGTCCGTTTTCGATGTCGGCCTTTTCGGGAAAGACGAGGGTGTATTCCATGTGTTCGCCGCTTTCGACATCCTGAAGGACGACGCGGGAGTTCATGGTGACGACATCGGCGGGGACGTCCTTGGGATCGACGGCCTGGGCCAGGGCCAGTTCGCGGGCGAGTTCCTTGAGGAATCCGGAATCGCGGCTGTTGCGGGCGAGAGCTTCTTCCAGCATGTCGGTCAGGCGCTGCTGATCCTGATTCGTGATGTAGATGTTGCGTTGGCTCATGGCGGGGGTTCCTTTCGGGAGTGGCTTATAAAATCTTGAACTTGGGGAGGTCCTGGAGATCGATCATGCCGGCGAGGGTGCCGTCGTCGAGGACGACGACGAGGTCGTCGAAGCGGTGCTGCTGGAAGAGGACGAGGGCGTCGGCGGCGAGGCGGTCGGCGCGGACCGAGCAGGGGTTGCGGGTCATGAGGTCGGCGACGGGCCGGGTCTGGAAATCGGTGGCGCCGCCGGCGAGATAGCGGCGCAGATCGCCGTCGGTGAGGAGGCCGAGGACGCGGCGGCGGTCATCCACGACGACGACGGCGCCGGCCTGGGCCTTGGTCATGGCGATGAGAGCGTCGCGGACGGCGGCGGCGGGGGGGACGGCGGCGACGCGGTCGCCGGTGCGCATGATATCCTCCACCCGAAGGAGCAGGGCGCGGCCGATGGCGCCGCCGGGATGGAAACTGGCGTATTCCTCGCGGGAGAGCCCGCGGGCTTCGAGGAGGGCGATGGCCAGGGCGTCGCCGATGGCGAGGGCGACGGTGGTGGACGCGGTGGGAACGAGGTTGAAGGGGCAGGCTTCGCGTTCGACGGAGGCGTCGAGGACGACATCGGAGTGGCGGGCGAGGGTGGAGGTGAGATCTCCCGTCAGGGCGATGATGCGGGCGCCGGCGCGCTTGAGGATGGGCAGGAGGTTGACGAGTTCGTCGGATTCGCCGGAATAGGAGAGGGCGAGGACGGCATCTTCGGGCCGGACCAGGCCGAGGTCGCCGTGCATGGCCTCCGAGGGATGGAGGACGGTGGAGGGGGCGCCGGTGCTGGTGAGCGTGGCGGCGATCTTCTGGCCGATGTGGAACGACTTGCCGACGCCGGTGACCAGCAGCTTGCCGCCGCTGACCAGGGTGTTCTTCAGCGCCTCGACGGCCTGGTCGAACGCCCCGTCGAGGCGTTCGCGGGTGCGTTGGAGGGCGGCGATCTCGATGTCGAAGACCGCCTGAGCCTTGTCCAGATGGGAGGGGGAACTCATGGGGGAAGACTAGCGGAAGGTTGAGGAAGGGGCAAGGCGGGAGTCCGGCGGGCTACTCAGACGGGCCA
>JAHDSS010000567.1 GCA_018432565.1 Kiritimatiellia bacterium | reverse complement strand
TTGCGTTGCGGAAACCGGCAGACGCCCGCCGGCCGCTCAGGGAGCGTCCAGCTTTCGCCGGGCCTCGGAGCCGGCCGGGGCGGCTTCCCGCAGGGCCTGGCGGAGTTTCCGGCGGTAGTCGCCGGCCACGGAGTCATCGGCGCCCCGCGCAAACAGGTCTGCCAGCGCGGCCAGATCCGCTTCCGCCGTCGGTCCGGCCTGAAACAGATCCGGAAGTCCGCGGCAGAAGAAGAAGCGCAGCGCGCGGATTTCGATGGACTCCGGATGCGCCGCCGCCAGCGCATCCAGACCGGCCAGCCCGGCCCGGGTGCGGTTGTATTTGTCCCACGGCAGGCGGGCATGCTTGCCGGCCAGGCCGGCCAGCGCCGCGTCATAGGCCTGGAACACCGGGGGCCACTCTGCCCGGTCCGGCGGAAGCCGCGCCTGCAGCAGGCGGGTCAGCGAACGCGTCACGGCGGAAGAATCCGGCGCCCGCTCAAACTCCAGGCGAACCTGTTCCAGCAGGTCCGGGTCCGCCGGAACCGGACCGGCCGTCTCCGGGCCGCCGGCCGCCCGCATGGCTCCGGCCAACAGCAGCACAAGCCAACACGCGCGCATGGCGGTCAGGAGCGGCGCTCCACGCTGTAGCGGAACAGGTCCTGAAAGGCTTCGCGTGCCGCCGCCGTGCAGGCCCCGGACTCCTGCGGCAGGCTGGCGATCCGGTCGGAGGCCTCCATGGCAAAGCACTTCATGTATTCGCGCACCTTGTCCCGCGCCCCCGTTTTTTCCATCGCTTCGCGGACGAACTTCAGGCCCGCTTCGCCGGGCTCCGGACTGCCGAAAATCCGCTGGAGTTCCGCCTTCAGCCCGGCGTCGGCCGCCTCGAACAGAAAATGGCGCAGCAGCGTCTTTTTGTCTTCCCGGATATCCGAGTCCGCGCGCTTGCCCAGCTGCCCGGTCTCGCCGAAAATCCCGAGTTCGTCGTCCTTGAGCTGAAACACCACGCCGAGGTTTTCGCCGGCCTGTTCCAGGGCTTCGAGATGGGCGGGGCTTCCGTTGGCGAGCATGGCGCCGGCCATCAGCGGCATCGAAAACGTATAGCGGCCCGTCTTGTAGCGGTACACGCGAAGGATCTGGGCGGGATCGGGATCGGCCCCCAGCCCCCCCGCCCCGTTGCGGACATCCTGCATCTGCGCCACGCCCACCCAGCACAGTTCCTCCGCCGAAAACGCCGCCACCCGCCGGGAGCGTTCCTGCAGGTCCAGGGGGACGGGCAGGGAGGACAGGATATGGAAGCCAAGGAAAAACGCGATATCGCCCGCGCACATGCCCAGCGAGAGCCCGTGATGCACCGGATCGGATGCGGACGCCTCGGTCGCGTCGCGTTCGTACTGGGTGTGGACCGTCACGCCCCCGCGCCGCATCGTGTCGCGGTCCATGATGTCGTCGTGAATCAGCAGCCCGGCCTGGAAAAATTCCATCGCGGCGCCCGCGCGGTCGAGCACGCGGACCATGGCGGCATCCGGCGCTTCCGCCGCGCACAGTTCGTAGCCCATCCGCACCAGGATGCCGCGGATCATTTTGCCGGACTGCGCATACTCATTCAGCCGCGCCGCCAGCTGGCCGCCCATCGGGCTGACGGCCGCCAACCGCGGGGCATAGGTCGTCAGAATGTCGCGGATGGCCTTCGCCACGCCGGGCCGGACCTGCTGGAAATAGATGAGCATGGAGCAAATCCTATCTTATCCGCCTTGAAAAAGCCAGATGACACGCAGCGCGGCGAAAAACGCCGCCTGCACCAGCACGAAAAAGCCCGCGAGGCGCCCTTCTCCTTCCGGAACGCGGCCCGAGGCGCGCCCGCTGAGCGGATGGGCGGCGGCGGCCAGCGCGGCGATGGCAAACCAGGCGGCGTAATTCTGGAGCGGCACGGTGTCGCCCGGCCAGCGCCAGTAGTCGAGCCGCATGGCCACGGGTTCCATCAGCCCATCAAACAGCATGGCCGCCAGCCCCGCCCACAGGGCGATTTTCCACCGACGGCCGGCCGCCGGCGAACCGGCCGTCAGGCGGGTCGCCATCCATACCGTTCCGTTCACCACGACCACCCAGTTGAACGCAATGATCAGCGGCACGCCCCGCCAGGCCGGCCCCAGCGTCGCGCCGTATTCGTATTCGCCGAACACCAGGCCCGTGGCCACGCCGACGGCCTCCGCGGCAAACGTCAGCGCGCAGGCGCCCGCCAGCCACGTCAAGAACCGAACGCCGCCGTACGCCGCCGAGGGCACCGTGGCCAGCACGGCGGTCGCCAGCAGGAATCCCGGCGTCATCCGCAGCATCCACGGCAGCGTCGGCGCCATGAGGTGACCGGCCGCGCCGACCGCATACAGCACCGCCAGCCCGAGGGCCGCCGCCCGCTCGTAGAGTCTCCAGGAACTCGATCGCATCAGGTTCATCGTTCGGTTTTCTCCGCCAGATCCGCTGCCAGCATGCCCGACAGCAGGGCCAGCGGCATGCCGCCGCCCGGATGCACGCTGCCGCCGGCGAAGTAAAGCCCCCGGATCCGCCGGGAGCGGTTCGGATGCCGCAAAAAGGCCGACGCCGGGCCATGGGAGGCCATGCCGTACAGGCTGCCGTGCGTGGAGCCGGTTTCCCGTTCTATGTCCGGCGGCATGATCACCCGCTCCTCTGCAATCCAGGGTTCCAGGTCGGTCCCCAGCGCCTTCGACACCCGCGCCAGCACCGCCCGGCGGGCCCGCGCCGCCAGCGCGGGCCAGTCCTGGCCCGCCGCCCTCGGCGCATTCAGCAGCACAAACCAGTTCTCTCCCCCGGGCGGCGCGTCTTCCGGGTCCACCTTGCCGGTGATGTTGACGTACACCGTCGGATCCTCCGGCAGATCCAGGCGCCGGAACAACGCATCGAATTCGGCCGGGTAATCGCCCGAAAAGAAAATGTTATGCACCCGGGTCCGGTCGAATCCGCGCTTCAGCCCCCACAGAAACACCAGTCCGGAGGAAGACGGTTCCTGCCGGGCGGCGCGGCGCGCCTCGGGCGCCTGCGGCATGTCCAGCAGCCGGCGATAGGTGGCCAGCACATCGGCATTGCTCACCACCAGGTCCGCCGGCCGGAACACGCCGCCGGCCTCGACCCCCCGGCACCGGCCCTGCTGCACCACGATGCGTTCGACCGCCTCGCCGAAGCGGAATTCCACGCCCCATTCCCGCGCGACGCGCTCGAGGGCGCGCGGCAGCGCCACGATCCCGCCGCGCAGCGCATACCCGCCGAAGCCGTATTCCACATGCGGAATGATCCGCATCGTGGCCGGCGTGCGGTACGGGCTCGACCCGTTGTAGGTCGCATAGCGGTCGAACAGCTGCACCGCGCGCGGATCCGTGAACGCGCGCGCGTTGGCCGCATGCAGGGTCTGAAACGGCGACAGCCGGCCGGCATGGAGAATCGCCCGAAGCCCGGCCCGGCTGAAAAACGTGGCCGGCTCGTGCAGACTGCGCGTCAGAAACAGCTCCCCCGCCCAGCGCCAGAGCCGCGCGCTGTGATCCAGACAGGCCTCCAGCTCGCGGCGGGTCGCCGCGCCCGCGGCCTCCAGTTCCGCGGCAAAGCGCGCGCGGTCGGAATAGCTTTCCAGCCGGGTGCCGTCGGCGAAATCGTAGGCGCACAGCGGCGCCAGCGGCAGGGGCTCCAGATAGTCGTCCAGGTTCCGGTCCAGCCGCGCAAAAAACCGGCGGAACACCTCCGGCAGCGTCAGCAGGGACGGGCCGGTGTCGAACCGAAAGCCTCCCAGCCGGACGGAGGCCGCCTTGCCTCCGGCCTGCGGCGCCTGCTCGAACACGGTGACCCGCCGGCCGCTCCGGGCCAGCAGCGCCGCCGCCGCCAGCCCCCCGATGCCCGCCCCGACCACCGCCGCCGTGCGGCTCATGGCCGGCGCCTCCGCCGTCCGGCGGCGTCATGCACCGCCGCCGCCATCGCCAGCATCGAAAAACTGTAGACAAAATCCTCGAGGGGGATGGACCCGGCCCGGATCGAGAGGATGCGCGCGTCGTCGTACCAGACCACGGGCAGGCCGGTCAGCACGCCGTTGGCGGCCAGGAACGGAACATAGGTCAGGGCCATCGCCAGCCAGAACCGGCCCGACCGCAGCGTGGCGGGCGCGATCCCTTCCAGCAGCTCCAGGGCCGCCGCCGCGGAGAAAAACACCGTGCCGGTATAGGTCAGCCCGCGGAACCGCCAGGCCAGCAGCGCCAGCGCGACCGCCGCGGCATGGACCGCAACGCGGGGAAGCCGCAGCGTCCGTTCGGGAACATAGGCCCGCACGCATTCCAGGATGAACAGGCAGGCGTAGGGCACGCAGATGAAAAACAGCCACTCGCCCGGCGGCAGGCCCAGCAGGCGGAACTCCCCCGCGTACCGGGGATTGAACCCCCACACCCCCGCCGCCGTTTTCCACACGTCCCACGGAATGAACACCGCCATGACCGCGGCGATGGCCGGCAGCACCTGCGGCCACTTCCGCCAGAACGCCACCCGCCGGTCGAACGACAGCGCCAGCGGCGCCGCCAGCACCAGCAGGTTCAGCGTCACGTACAGGTTCATCCCTATCCCCGCAGCCCGTTCCAGAGCGCCCGCAGCACGATCCGCGCCTTCCGCGGCTTGACCTTCCGTTCGAAAACCACGAAGGGATCGGCCTCGATCTGCTTCGCCGTCCAGTTGTACATGTCCCCGGCCGTCCGCACCGCGGTCCGCGGACGGCGCGGCAGGTACCGGTAGCCCGCTTCGGCCTCCGCCTGCCAGGTTTCATAGCGCGCCAGATGCCCCTGCAGAAACGCCGTCCATTTGCCCGGATTCGCCCGCGCCCACTCGCGGGAGGGCAGCCAGTCGCCGGACTCGTCCAGCAGGCGCGTTCCGTCGCGCTCCAGCGGCAGATAGCGTCGCCCCATCGCCGCGTCCTCCGCGGCATCGCGGATGAAATTGATGAACTGCATGGCCCGGCCCAGCATCCGGGCGGCGGGCAGCGCCTCTTCCGGCAGCCGCATGATCCGCGCCATGAACAGCCCGATCACCTCTGCCGACCCGTACACGTACTCCAGCGTCTCCGCCTCCGTCCGGTAGAACCGGCGGGTCAGGTCCGCCGCCATCGAGCCCAGAAACGCCTCTGTCCAGTCGGGATCGAACCCCCGACGCCGCTGCAGCGCGACAAAGTCGTCGATCAGGGGGTCCCCGGCCGGCGTGCCGTCCCGGGCGGCCCGGTAGCGCGCCGCAAAACGGGCGAAGGCCTCCGCCTGCTGGGGCACCGCATCCACGAAGTTGTCCGCCGTGCGCACGAACCCGTAGAGCGCAAACACCTCGTCGCGCATGGC
>JAHDSS010000036.1 GCA_018432565.1 Kiritimatiellia bacterium | reverse complement strand
CCATGGCAAGAAAACCCCGCATCCTGATCCCGGGCGGTCTGTACCATGTGACCAGCCGGGGCAATGAACGACAGGTGGTTTTCCGCGATGATCGGGACCGTTTGCGCTTTCTGGAACGGTTGGCTGACAGCTTGGCGGTCCACGATGTGCGGGTGTTCTTGTATTGCCTGATGCCGAATCATCTTCATTTGCTGGTTGAGACGCCAAAGGGCAATCTGGATCGGTTCATGGGCAGCTTACTGACGGGCTACGCAGTGTATTTCAATCTTCGTCACCAGCGGGCGGGACATTTGATGCAGGGCCGCTACGGCGCGCAGGTCGTAGAAGGGAATGAGTATCTGTTGAAACTCAGCCGCTATGTGCATCTCAATCCTGTTCAGGTGGCGGAAATTCGCGAGCGGTCGCTGACAGAACGTATTCGGATACTGAGAGAGTACCGGTGGAGTAGTTTCCAGGAATACGCCGGGCTGGTTCCGCCTTGCGGGTGGCTGACCACCGGACCGCTGTTAAGCATGACGGCCGGCGCCAGAACAAACGGGTGGGGAAAAGCCTATGCCCAGTACGTGGAACGCGGCCTCGCTCGGACGGATAGAGAATTTGTCCAGCTCATGAACCAGGGAGGGATGGCTATTGGTTCCGATGACTTTGTGGAATCGGTGAAGAGTCATCATGGCCGAATGGCGGAACAGGTGCGCAAGCGCGAAGATCTCTCCATGCGGCATATCCAGACGTGGAAATCCGAAGACGAGGTGCGGGCCGCGGTACGGAAAATCACGGGGTTGCAGTGGAATCAAGTCGAACGCCGGAAAACCGGCGGGGCTGTTCGGGGATTCCTGGCCTGGGCGCTGCAGAAATATGCAGGAAAAACCCAGCGGGAAATCGCCCGGCAGATGGGCGTTACCACCGGTGCCGCTGTCAGCCTCATGATTCGCCGGACTATGACCACCCCCCAGATAAGGAAATGGCGAGAGAGGCTAAATTTAACATTTAAGGGCTGACCCCGGGGTCAGCCCTTAAATGTTAAGTTTCGGATCAGTGGTCGCAGGCGTTGTCGCCGGGCTGGAGTTCGCCGGTAAGGTAGGCGCCGACGAGGGTCTCGGGGGAGGCGGGGGGGCAGCCGACGACGACCTGGATGCCGTTTTGCTCGAAGAGCTGCTGGGCGCGGGTGCCCATGCCGCCGGCGAGGATGACATTGACCTGCTGCTCATGGAGCCATTTGGGCAGAACGCCGGGCTCGTGCGGAGGGGGTTCGGCATAGGTGGTGCCGGTGATTTCCTTATTGGCGTCGTCCACATCGACCAGGGCGAACTGGGCGCAATGGCCGAAATGCAGGCAGAGCTGCTGGTCCACGACGGGAATGGCGATTTTCATGACGGATCTCCTTGTTGAGGGTTCAGGGATTGAATGGCTTCGGCGATGCGGTCGAAGGTCTGCACGGATTCGGGGGCGGCCTGGTTGCAAATGAACGGGACGCCGCTGTCGCAGGCCAGCCCGATGTTCGGATCCAGCGGAACGCGGCCGAAAAAGGGAACGTTCATTTCCGCGGCCATCCGCTCGCCGCCGCCGGTCTTGAAGATATGGGTGGTTTCGCCGCACTTGGGGCAGACGAATCCGCTCATGTTTTCGACGACGCCCAGCACGGGGATGTCGAGTTTCCGGCAGAAGCGGATGGATCGCCGGACATCGGCGGTGGAGACCCGCTGGGGAGTGGTGACGATCACCGCGCCGTCCACCGGGGCGGCGAGCTGGCAGACGGAAAGGGGTTCGTCGCCGGTGCCGGGCGGCAGGTCCACGACCAGCGCGTCCAGGTCGCCCCAGGCGACATCCTGCAGGAACTGGCGGATCACCGTCATTTTCATGGGGCCGCGCCAGATGACGGCGTCGTCGGCGTTGGGCAGCAGGAAGCCGATGGACATGACCTTGAGGCCGGAATAGTCCAGCGGCAGCAGCGAGTCGCCGTCGCCCGTGACGCGGGCTTCGTCCAGATGGAGCATGCCGGGGATGCTGGGGCCGTGGATATCCACGTCGAGCAGGCCGACGCGCTGGCTGCGCAGCATGAGATGGACGGCGAGATTGGCGGCGACGGTGCTTTTGCCGACGCCGCCTTTTCCGGACATGACCATGATTTTGCGGCGGATCCGCCCGAGGCGGTGCTGAAGTTTCCGGTCTTCGGAAACGGTGTCGGGCGGAGGCGGTGGCTCGGGGATGCCGGGGCAGGAGCCGCGCGATTCGCAGGTCCCGCAGGAGCGCGGGTCGCATTCGGAGGATGGGGTGTTGGCCATGAGGGTGTTCTTTCGTTAAAATTCAAAAACGGCGCCGGCTCCGCCGGGGCGGCAGGCCTCGGGGAAGGCGGTCCAGAGGGCGGCGGCGGCCCTGGGGCCGGTGCAATGCATCGGGACCAGCCGGGCGGGAGAGAAATGCCGCAGCTGATCGGTGACCCACCGGATGCGGTCCCGGCCGGCTCCTCCCAGGTGCATGCCGCCGATCACGGTGCGGATGGGGCGGTTGCCGGTCAGGCGGCGGACCTGTTCCAGGATATGGATGACGCCGGCATGGGCGCAACCCAGCAGGACCACGGTGCCGTTGTCGGTTTCCAGGTACAGCGACTGGTCGTCAAGAAGAGGATCGGCGACGCAGCCTTCGGGATCCAGATGGAACAGTTCCGCCAGGGCTTCTTCGGGATGGGACCGGGGAACTTCGCCGGTGCGGAAGAGGCCGGGGGCGAGCT
>JAHDSS010000093.1 GCA_018432565.1 Kiritimatiellia bacterium | reverse complement strand
TACTTCAAACACGAATCCGCCTACGTGGACGAGGGGGCGGAGATCGGGGAGGGGACGAAGATCTGGCATTTCAGCCACGTGATGAAGGGGGCGAAGATCGGCGAGGGGTGCGGGTTCGGCCAGAACGTGAACGTGGACGGCGGCGTGGTGATCGGCAACAACGTCAAGGTGCAGAACAACGTGTCCATCTACACCGGGACGGTGATCGAGGACGACGTGTTTCTGGGGCCGTCGTGCGTGCTGACCAATGTGACGAATCCGCGCAGCCAGGTGAACCGCCACAGCCTGTACGAGAAGACCCTGATCCGGCGGGGCGCGACGATCGGCGCCAACGCCACGATCGTCTGCGGTGTCACGCTGGGGCGCTACTGTTTCGTGGCCGCCGGCAGCGTGGTGACGAAGGACGTGCCGGACTACGCGCTGGTGATGGGCAATCCCGCGCGCCAAAAGGGCTGGATGAGCCGCCACGGCCACATCCTGACAAACCCGGATGCCGATGGCGTGATGACCTGTCCCGAGAGCGGATTCAGGTATCAAATCGTTTCAAACGACAGGGGACAGGGGACAGGAGACAGGAGACAGGGGACAGGAGACAGGGGACAGGAGACAGGAGACAGGGGACAGGGGGCAGGGGACAGGAGACAGGAGACAGGGGACAGGGGGCAGGGGACAGAGGTCAATAGTCGGAATGGATCCGAACCGACCACTGACCACCGACCAGCGACCACGAACCAAGTCCTCCGTTGCCTGGATCTCGACGAGGAGAGCCCGCTGCCGGCCGAACTGGCCCGGGGCGAGCGGGGCTATGATTCGTTCCGGAGCGGAAACTAGGCCTGGCGGGTTTGTTGAATGAACGAAGCGGAATCCATCGAAGTCCTGTGCCGGGAGCTGGCGGCGGCGGGTGTGCCGTGCCGGCGCGGCGAGCCGATGAGCGGGCACACGACCTGGCGGATCGGCGGCCCGGCCGATGTGCTGGTCGAGCCGGAATCCCGCGCGCAGCTTCTGTCCGGGCTGGAGGCGGCCCGCCGGGCGGGCGTGCCGGCGGCGGTGATCGGCCGGGGATCGAACCTGCTGTTCGCGGACGAGGGGTTCCGCGGCGCAGTGTTCCAGGTGGGCCGGAAGATGGATGCCATCGCCGTGGACGGCCGGCGGATCGCGGCCGAGGCGGGAGCGCTGGCCTGCCGCGTGGCGCTGGCGGCCTGCCGGCACGGGCTGGCGGGGCTGGAGCACACCGCGGGGATTCCCGGGACGATCGGCGGACTGCTGGCGATGAACGGCGGCAGTCAGCAGCGGTGCGTCGGCGAGTCGGTGGAATGGGTGGAGGCCTGCGGCGACGGCGGGGAGATCCGGCGGCTGGATCGCGCGGCGTGCGGGTTTGCCTACCGCGACAGCCTGTTCCTGCACGAGCCGGGCCTGACCATTGTCTGCGTTTCGCTGGCGCTGGCGGACGGGACGCGGGCGGACATCCGCCGGACGATGCTGGGATATCTGAAGGAGCGCCGCAGGAAATTCCCCCGGAAGGCGCCGAGCTGCGGATCGGTGTTCAAGAGTTCGCCGGAGCTGTATGCGCGGGCCGGCCCGCCGGGCCGGATCATCGAGTCCCTCGGATTCAAGGGCCGCCGGGCGGGCGGGGCGGTAGTGAGTCCTCAGCATGCGAATTTCATTGTCAACACGGGGGGGGCACGGGCGGCGGACGTGCTGGCGTTGATCCGGGCGATCCGGGAGGCGGTGCATGCGCGGCATGGCCTGTGGATGGAGACGGAGGCGCGGTACGTGCGGCCGCACGGCGTCATGGTGCCGGCGCATGAAGCGGCCGGGGCGGAACGGCGCGCGCCAAGCGGAGTCGAAGCATGAATGAATCATCCCAACAGGCCGGCGGCGACGCCTACCGGGTGGAGCCGTCGCGGCTGGCCGGCCGGGTACGGGTCAGCGGGGCGAAGAACAGCGCCCTGCGCCTGCTGGCGGCGTCGGTGCTGACGCCGGAGCCGGTGCAGCTGTCGAACTATCCCGACACGCTGCTGGACGCGCAGGTGCAGGTGGAGATGCTGGAAGCGCTGGGCAAGCGCTGCGAAACGGACTCCGGGCGGATTGTCATCGCCGAGGACCGGAGCCCGCCGTCGCGGCTGGAGTACGCGGGGCGGTCCATCCGGAATACGCTGCTGCTGCTGGGGGCGCTGACGGCCCGGACCGGGGCGGGATCGGTGCCCCTGCCCGGCGGCTGCCGGCTGGGCGAACGGAAGCATGATCTGCACGTGCTGGTGCTGGAATCGCTGGGGGCGCGGGTGTGGGAAGAAGACGGGCGGCTGTGCGCCGAAGCGCCGGACGGGCTGCGCGGCGCGGAGATCCATCTGCCGTTCCGTTCCACCGGGGCCACCGAAAACGCCCTTCTGGCCGCCACGCTGGCCCGCGGGGACACCCGGATCTGGAATCCCCACATCCGGCCGGAGATCATGGATCTGATCGCGATGCTGGAAACCATGGGGGCGGAGATCGAGGTGCGCGGGCAGGAATCGATCCGGGTGCGGGGCGGGGCGCGGCTGGGCGGGGCGCGGCATGCCGTGATTCCCGACAACGTCGAGGCGCTGACGTGGCTGATCGGCGCGGTGATCACGGGCGGCGACGTGGAGATCGAAGGGTTTCCCTTCGACCATCTGGAGGTGCCGCTGATTCACCTGCGCGAGAGCGGGGCGCATTTCTACCGGAACGGCGACCGGCTGATTGCGCGGGGCGGGCGGCCCTATCCGGTGGATATTGCGACGGGGCCGTATCCGGGGATCAACTCCGACATGCAGCCGCTGTTCGCGGTGTACGGGGCGTGCGCGGAGGGCCAGACCCGCATCGTGGACCTGCGGTTTCCGGGGCGCTAC
>JAHDSS010000554.1 GCA_018432565.1 Kiritimatiellia bacterium | reverse complement strand
TACAGATACGGCAGAAGCTTGTAGCGCGACCGGATCATCCCGCGCATCGTCTCCAGCGTCAGCGCGTCGTGCGCCCACGGCTCCTGCGGCGCCGTGTGGATGCACGCATGGTTGCGGCAGAACGGCATCAGAAACGACGCCTTCATCCAGTCGCGCAGCAGCCGCGGCGTGACGTCACCCGCGAACCCGCCGATGTCCCCGCCCGTGAACGGAATCCCCGACAGCGCCAGATTCAGGCAAGTCGGGATGTTTTGGCGCAGATAGGCGTAGTTCGACACGCTGTCGCCCGTCCACACCGCCGAATACCGCCCGCCCGCGACAAAATTCGACCGCGACACCAGAAATGGCCGCTGATCGGGACGGGCCCGAAGGAACCCCTCGCGAGTCGCCCGGGCCATTCCCGCGGCATACTGGTTGTGATAGGTCTCATGCGGTTTTTCTCCGCGCCCGAAAAGCATGTCATGCGGATTCGACGCGCCGGTCGACGGATCGTTCATGTCCAGCCAGGCCCCCTCGAAGCCCAGTTCCGCGAACTGCTTCACGCGCTGCGCCCACCAGTCGCGCGCCTCTTCCAGCGAGAAATCCGGAAATGCGCTCTCGCCCGGCCACACCAGCCCGATGAATTCCCCGCCCTCCGGATTGCGGCAGAAAATCTCCTTCTCCTGCCCCTCGCGGTACACCTCATACTTCCCGTCGCGCTTCACGCCCGGATCCAGGATCGGCACCACCCGCTGGCCGTCCGCCGCGATCTCCGCCACGTCCGCCGCCCCGTTCGGGAACGCCTTCTCATCCAGCGTAAACACCCGGAATCCATCCATGTAGTCAATGTCCAGCCACAGGCCGTCCACCGGAATGCCGTGCTCCGCAAACCGCCGCTTCAACTCGCGCAGGTCCTCCGCCGAGCGGTAGCCCCAGCGGCACTGATGATAGCCCAGCGCCCACAGCGGCGGCAGCGGCGTCACGCCCGCCAGCCGCTGGAACCGGCAGGTCAGCTCCGCCAGCGTCGGCGCCGCGATCACAAACAGGTCCAGCCCGCCGCCCTCCGCGCCCAGCAGCAGCATCTTCCCCGCCCCGCTTTCCGCCGCCTGGAAGCCCTCGATCGCCACCTCGGCCGCCGTGGACATGAACGCCGGATACGGCGTATTCAGCAGCAGCCCCGCCCAGCCGGCGGACGTGCGCACGATCAGATAGGGAATCGACGCATAATAGGGATCCACCCGCGCGTTCTCGATCGCCCCCCAGTCGAAATCCGCAAACGCATCCGTGTTCCAGAACCGCGTCCGCACCCCGCTCAGCTCCAGCCCGCGCAGTTTTTCGCCCATCCCGTAGTAGCGGAATTCGTCCCGGTGCCGGAAACACAGCAGGTGCGCGTCGCCCGATACGCCCACCCCTTTTCCCGGCCAGGATTCCAGCAGCACGTTTCCCTTCGCGTCCGCCAGCACCAGCCCCCCGTCCTCCGGACTCACCGTCAGCGAGTACTCCGCATCCGCCTCCCCGACCGCCTGGAAATCCCATTCGGCCTGCGACGGATTCGGCTCCGCCGACCGCAGCGGCGAGGTCAACCGGAACACCCCCCCGCCGTTGCCGGCCAGGGTCAGGGTCAGGCGTTCGCTGCCGATCTGCCACGCCCCGCCGGCGGCGGCCTCGGCAAATCGGAAATTGGCGACATACGGAATCTTGTTGGCATACAGCATGGGGAGCCGCTCGCAATCGTGAAGGGTTCAACCGGTTGATTTCAGGGAAAAATAGCAGGAACCCCGGAAACCACAAGCCGCCGGTTCCGCCCCGAACCGGCGAACCGGCCGGACCGCCCACTTTTCCCTTTTCCCCGGAAAACCCCGGGCTTATAGTTTCAGTTGAAACGGCCTCGCGCCGAATGCCTCAGGAAAGGAGCGCCTCATGAAACGTGCCGCTGTCTGGATTGCCCTCCTCGCATGGACGATCGCCTCTCCCGCCCTGGCGGAAGAGCCGGCGCCCGTCCCCCCGCCCGCCGCCGGCCTGTCCCCCTTCAGCCTCGGCGCCCACCTCTCGTACTGGAACGCCAAAGACCTCGATGAATTCGATCTCGACGGCATGCTCGGCGGCGGCGTCATCGGCCGCTTCCGCCTGCATGACTATGTCGGCCTCGAGCTGCGCCTGTCCGGCTATGCCGCCGGCGAATCCGAAGACGTCTATGTCGAAGGACGCGGCTGGTACGAAAGCGATCTGACCGTGGTCGCCATGCCCATGGAATGCGGCCTGATCGGCTTCCTGCCGCTCGGCGACACCTTCGAACTCTACGGCGGCCCCGGCGCGGGCTTTTATCTCTTCGACGGCGAATACACCGTGGAACAGGGGCCCTGGGAGACCACGTATGACCTGGATCTCGACGACGAAGGCGGGTTCTACGTCCTGCTCGGCCTCCGCGCCGAACTGGCCCGCAACATCGCCCTCTACGCCGAAGCCAAATACACCTGGGTGGAGACCACCCTGGAAGCCCTCCCGCGGTGCAGCGAATGCGAAGACGCCGATGAGGTGGACCGGGACATTGACTTCAGCGGACTCGCGGTCAACGCCGGCATGATCTTCACGTTCTGACCTCAGCCCCCACAGGCTGCCCCGTGCGCTACGCGGCAGCGGATCCAGACCCCCACGGGCTGCCCCGTGCGCTACGCGGCAGCGAATCCAGACCCCCACGGGCTGCCCCGTGCGCTACGCGGCAGCGGATCCAGACCCCCACGGGCTGCCCCGTGCGCTACGCGGCAGCGAATCCAGACCCCCACGGGCTTGCCCCGTGGGTGAATCAGTTCCGATGCAATCCCGCCTCTGCTCAATAGATAT
>JAHDSS010000479.1 GCA_018432565.1 Kiritimatiellia bacterium | reverse complement strand
TGGATCCGGTTGCGGATGTCGCGCACCGCCGCGCCGCACTTGTACTTCGAAAACGGGGCATAGGCTTTTTCGCGCACCGCCATGGCCTGCTCCACCAGCCGGCGGTCCGCCGCCGTCAACTCCGAGAATTTCACGTTTTGCATAGGGTGGAGGACTCTACCCCATGGGCGGATGCCGTGCAAGTCTGTCGCGGGGTCAGCGCCGGCGGTGCAGGAAGAACGCGGCGCAGGCGCCTTCGGGGGAAACCATCGGCGCCCCGAGCGGGGAGTCCGGGGTGCAGCGGGTGCCGAAATGCGGGCAGTCGTTGGGCTGAAGTTTTCCCAGCAGCACGTCCGCCGCCGGACAGTCCGACGATGTATAGTTATTGCAATTACTATAGTTATTGCAATAACTATATATTCCCGAGAAGCGCCGGGCGGCATCGAATTCCCCATATTCCGGACGGAGATCAAGGCCGCTCATGGGGACGGTGCCGAGTCCGCGCCATTCGCGGTCGGCCACTTCGAACACGGTGTCCAGGATGCGGAGGGCCTCGGGGTTGCCCTGGGGATGGACGATGCGGGGGTAGGCGTTGATCATCTCGGCGCGCCCGGCTTCCAGCAGCTTCAGCACATCCAAAACACCGAGCAGGATGTCGGCGGGCTCGAAGCCGGTGATGGCGATGGGGCGGTTCAGTTCCCGGGCAAGCGCCTGATAGGGATCGGAGCCGGTAATGGCGCAGACGTGGCCGGCGGCGAGAAAGGCATCGGGAGCGGTGGACGGATCGGCGCAGATCGCGCGGAGAATGGGCGGGACGAGAAACTGGGAGACAAGCAGGGACAGGTTGGCGAGTCCGCGTGCGTTGGCCATGTAGGCGAGCATGGCATTGGCGGGGGCGGTGGTTTCAAACCCGATGGCGAGGTGGACGATCTGTTTGTCCGGATGTTTTGCCGCGAATTCGAGGGCCTGGAGGGGAGAGGTGACCATGCGGACATCGGCGCCGCGGGCCTTGGCGGCGAACAGGTCGCCGCGGGAGGCGGAGGGGACGCGCAGGAGGTCGCCGAAGGTGGTGACAACGGTGTCGGGACGGGAGGCGATGTCAATGGCGTGATCGAGGTAGGCGGCCGGCGTGACGCAGACCGGGCAGCCGGGGCCGTGCAGCAGCTGGACGTGCGCCGGCAGCAGCGTGTCGAGCGCATGCCTCATGATGGCGTGGGTCTGCCCGCCGCAGACTTCCATGATGCGCGCCGGGCGCGTGGAGATGCGCGCGATCTCCGCGACGAGGGCGCGGATGGCGGAAGGATCGGAATATTCGGTCAAATGGCGCATGGAGACATGGAATGGTGGAATATGGGAATGGTGG
>JAHDSS010000077.1 GCA_018432565.1 Kiritimatiellia bacterium | reverse complement strand
TCGGTGCCGCTCATGTCGCCGTTTTCGAACAGTTCGCCGGTCATCCAGTAGTAGGGATGGCCCCAGGGATCTTCGCGGCGCTCGTATTTTTCGACAAAGCGGGAGGAGCCCATGCGGGTGATGCGCAGGCCGGCGAGCTGGTCGTAGGGGCGGTTGGGGATGTTGACGTTCCAGAAGATGCCCGGCGCGATGGCGAGGGTGCCGCGGACGACCTGTTCGACCAGGGCGCGGCTGACGCGGGCGGCGGCGTCCCAGTCCGGATCGGTGAAGGTGTCCAGGGAAAGGGCGATGGAGGGGATGCCCATGATGGGGCCTTCGGTGGCGGCAGACACGGTGCCGGAATACAGCACGCTGATGCCGGCGTTGGGGCCGAGATTGATGCCGCTGAGAATGAGATCGGGCTTGGGGTCGAGCAGGAGGCTGACGGCCAGCTTGACGCAGTCGGCGGGGGTGCCGCTGACGGCGGTGCCGAAGGGCGGGCCGCCGGGGGGCCAGGAGCGCGTGTGCAGGGGCTGGGTCAGGGTGATGCCGTGGCTGATGGCGGAGCGCTCGCCGTCGGGGGCGACAACGAGGACGTCCCCGAGGTCTTTCACCGCGTCGTGGAGGGCGTGGATGCCAGGGGCGTGGATGCCGTCGTCGTTGCAAAGGAGGATTCTCATGGGTGGAAATGATGCCCGAATGTCCACGGTCCAACAAGGAATATCCCAGGGAAGAAGGATTCAGGGATCAGGAGCCGGGATTCAGAACGGGAAGCCATCCAATCCTGAATCCTGAATTCTTCTCCTACGACACCTGGACGACGCAGGCGCCGAAGGGCGGCAGGACGCCGTCGGGGCCGAGTTCGCCGTACAGGACCGGCCCGGCGAAGAGGTGGGGGGCGCGTTCGAGCCGCCGGGGCTGGTCGCCGAGATTGACGGCGCAGCGGATCAGGCGGCGGCCGAGGGTGCGGTCGAAGGCGACGACGGTGCGTTCGTGGGGCGGGGCGTCCTCGCCGGGGTCGGTCAGCGCGCAGGCGCCGTCCACCAGGGGGCGGTGTTTCCGGCGCAGGGCGATCAGGTCGCGGAAGAATTCCCGCCAGTGCCGGCGTTCCTCGAATCCGCGGGCGAAGAGGTTGCCTTCGAACTCGACGCCTTCCTGGCGGAATTCCCGGCCGTCGGCGGAGAGCAGGCGCCGTCCCTTGTCGCAGGGCTGGCAGCGGGCGTGGATAGACGGGCGGTTGACGGCGCCGAATTCCTGCCCGGTGAGCAGGAAGGGGAGGGCGCGGGGGGAGAGGAAGGCGAGGAGATTGAGGGCGCGGAAGGCGCCGGGACCGAAGCGGTAGAGGCCGCGGCCTTCGTCGTGGTTGTCGGTGTAGCGGGCGGCGTAGCGCGGGCCGGCGAACCGGGGAGCGGCCTCTTCGTACTGCATCAGGATGCGCCCGGCGGCGGCGGCGATGCCGCCGTCCTGCCAGGCGTCCAGGACGGGATGGAAGTCGTGGTTGTGGTGGGCGTCTTCGGAGAGCCGCAGGCGGGAGGAGCCTTCCTCGTCCACGGCGTAGGCGTACTGGCACAGCTTGTAGAAGTCATCGTCGTAGGCGGCGTCCATGCCGCGGGCGAAGAGGCCGAGGTTGTTCTGAAAGCCGTAGCATTCGGCCATGAACAGCAGGTCGCGGCCGGGGTGGCGCGCGCGCAGGACGGGCAGGGCCTGGTCCCAGAAGGAGTTGTCATTGATGAAATGGGCCATGTCGAGGCGGAAGCCGTCAATGCCGTCGGGCCGGCCGTCGTCGCCGGGGCCGAGGATGGACAGCCAATAGTCATACACCTCGATCATGGCCAGGCGCAGGGCGGGCTGGGTGTAGTCGAGCTTGGCGGTGTCGGACCAGTCGCAGTCGTAGAACGCGGAGCCGTCGGGGGCCTTGACGTAGTACTCGGGGTGTTCGGTCATCCACACGTGGTCGCGGGCGGTGTGGTTCGGGGTGATGTCGAACAGGACTTTGAAACGGAGTTCATGGGCGCGCCGGATGAAGCCGATGATCTCGGCGCGGGTGCCGTATTCGGGATCCACGGCGGTGAAATCGCGCGAGGCGTAGGGCGATCCGATCCCCTTGCGGGCGAACTGTCCGATCGGATAGGGCGGCAGGAGGTACAGGGTGTTGACGCCCAGGCGGCGCAGCCGGGGCAGATGGCGGGTCAGATAGGCCAGAGGGGATTCGGCCAGGGGCTTTTCGGTGGCGGCCTCGATGGCGTTGCGCGGCTCGCGGGCGGCGAGGGAACGCAGGTTGATCTGGTAGAGAACGGCGGAGGCGATCCAGGATGACGAAGACGTTTTCATGGCCGGGCATCCTACCGGGGGATGGCGCCGGGCGCAAGACCGGGGGGGGATTTCGAGGTCCGTGGTCGGCGGTCGGAGGGCGGAGGGCGACAAGGCCGGGGTTGCCGCAGAGGACGCAGAGGGATCAGAGGGGGAACTGAAACGGGGAAAGAGGGGCGGAGAAAAGCGGGGCGGGCGGTCGGGTTTCGCTTTCCAGCGGGAGGCGGACGGGAGTAGGCTGAAGAAATCAGAACTGCAGGAGGATATCTCATGAGCGATCGCTTCAGTTTTTGGAACATGGCGTGCCGGCAATTGGACCGGGTGGCGGAGCGGATGGGGCTGGATCCGAACATTCACGCGAAAATGCGCCATTGCCAGCGTTCGCTGGTGGTGTCGGTGCCGATCCGGATGGATGACGGACACGTCGAAGTGTTCGAGGGCTACCGGGTGCAGCACAATTCCGAGCGCGGGCCGACGAAGGGGGGCGTGCGCTATCATCCGTCGGTGACGCTGGACGAGGTGAAGGCGCTGGCGATGCTGATGACGTGGAAGTGCGCGGTGATCGGGCTGCCCTACGGCGGGGCCAAGGGGGGCATTGTGTGCGACCCGTCGCAGATGAGCCTGGGGGAGATCGAGCGCATGACGCGTCGCTTCACCAGCGAGATCTCCATCATCATCGGCCCGGCGAAGGACATTCCGGCGCCGGACGTGAACACGAATCCGCAGGTGATGTCGTGGATGATGGACACGTATTCGATGACGGTGGGCTATGCCGTGCCCGGCGTCGTGACGGGCAAACCGGTGGAGATCGGGGGCAGCGAAGGGCGGGCGGAAGCGACGGGGCGCGGGGTGGCGACGGTGATGATGGCGGCGGCGGAACGGCTGGGGCTGCATCCGGCGCAGAGCACGGTGGCGATCCAGGGGTTCGGCAACGTGGGCAGATCGACGGCAAAGTTCCTGCATGGCAAGGGATTCAAGATCACGGGGGTCACGGATGTGGGCGGCGGGCTGTTCAATCCGCGGGGGCTGGACATTCCGGCGCTGCTGGCGCACGTGCAGAAAAGCGCGGACCGCCAGATCAAGGGGTTTGGCGGGGGGGAATACATGGAGGGGCACGACGCGGCCAATGCGCGCCTGCTGGCGCTGCCGGCGGACATCCTGGCGCCGTGCGCGCTGGAGAACCAGATCACGGCGGACAACGCGGGGGCGGTGAAGGCGAAGATCATCGTGGAAGGCGCGAACGGGCCGACGACGCCGGAGGCGGACGAGATTCTGGCGAAGGCGGGGGTGGTGGTGGTGCCGGACATTCTGGCCAACGCGGGCGGCGTAACGGTATCCTATTTCGAGTGGGTGCAGGACTTGCAGGCGAACTTTTGGGACGAGGAAGTCGTGAACCGCAGCCTGGACCGGCTGATGATGCGAAGCTTTCAGGATGTCTCCGATGTGGCGGCGCGAGAGAAGTGCGATCTGCGCACCGCGGCGCAGATGCTGGCGATCAGCCGCGTGGCCAAGGCGGCGACACTGCGCGGGATTTATCCGTAGCGGGGCCGGCTGGCCATCGAGCAGGGGGGGGGGCGTACCGCCCGGGCATTTCCAATATCCCATTCCATCCAGGCGCCGGTGCCGGCCGGACGCAGAAGAGACCGGCATCTTAACCAAAAACGAACATTAAATCCATTGCGGGGCAGGCAAGGGGCGGGGGATAATCCGCCTATTCGTGGGACTGTCTTCCGGCGTCACATGGGAAAGGTTGGGTTCTTTTCCCGGACAGCCGGATCGGTTCCTTCAACGCAAAGGGTCGGCATATGAAGACGAAACGTGCAAGCGGGTGGAAATGGGTTGTGGCGGCAGGGTTATGCTGGGTTCTGTTGCCGCTGGCGGCCGAGGCGGCGGTCAGCGAGTCGTTCGATTCGCTGTTCGGCACGTCCTACGCGGACCAGACCTCGTCGGGCTGGCGCATCAACAGCGGACTGCGCAGCGGCAGCGCGCGGTCCGGCTCCTGCGCGCGGCTGGCCTCGAGCGGATCCGCCAACTATCTGCAGTACCAGGGGGACGACGGCAACGGCAAGGACGGCGGCGTGGGCACGATTTCGTTCTGGTACCGGGGCTGGGACAACAGCCCGCAGGAGCAGTTCAAGGTCCAGGTCAACGTGGACGGCGCGGGCTTCACGGACATTTCGTCGACGATCAGCCCGACCCTGACCTACCAGGAATTCACCTATGACCTGAACAGCGCGAGCGACAACATCATTGTCCGCGTGCAGCAGACGGCGGGCGAGCGCATCCTGATCGATGATTTCAGCATTGCGGACTACACCGGCGGCGGGCCCGTGGCGCCCTCGGTGACGACGGTGGCGGCGAGCGGCATCGGCGCCGGCGGCGACGGCCAACGGCAACGTGACGGATGACGGCGGCGACACGGTGACCGAGCGCGGCGTGGTCTACAAGACCGGCAGCGGCGTGACGATCACGGACAATCCGACCGCGGCGGCGGCCGGGGGAACAGGCGAATATTCGGTGGATCTGTCGTCGCTGGACGTGAATCAGGTCTATTATTTCCGGGCCTATGCGGTGAATTCCGTGGATACGACTCTGGCGGCGAACGAGCTGAGCTTCACCACGCTGGCCAACGTGCCGGCGGCGCCGACGGTGGACAATCCGACCCCGACGACGCTGGACGTGGCGGTGAACGCCAACGGCAATCCCGCGGCGACCGAGTATGCGATTCAGCTGACCAACGACAGCGCCTACCTGCAGGCGGACGGCACGTTCGGCGTGGCGGAAGACTGGCAGACGGCGGCGGAGTGGGGCACGACCGCGGCGACCGGGCTGTCGCCGGAGACGGCGTACGGCTTCCAGGTCAAGGCTCGCAACAGCGAGGACGTCGAGACGGCGTTCGGGGCGGCGGCCGGCGAGTCCACGACGGCGGCGCCGACGGGGATCTGGATCAGTCCGATGAGCGCCGGGACCCCGATGGGGAGCTATTATCTGGGCGACACCCTGGGCGAGTTTTTCGTGAACTTCGAAATCGGCCAGGAGACGTGGAACTATGCGCAGGTCGGCGTGGGCACCAGCACCGAGGGGACGGATTACACCTGGGGCGAGGCGGGCTGGTACGAGGATGGCGACTGGCCCAACAAGCGCGTGCGCCGCAATTTGAGCGGGACGCAGTTTACCTCGGTTGCGAACCATTACGTCATCTGCCAGGCCCGGGCCGCGGCGGAAGACGACTTCACATCGAAGTCCGGCGCCGGGTGGGGCAATTCGACGCTGTATCCCCCCCTGGATCTGACCTCGGCCTATTTTGCGGTCAGCGCGCTCGGCGATCCGTCCGGGCAGACGGCGGAAGCGGGCGCGGGCGATCCGATGGATGAAATCGATCTGGGCTGGACGCAGGATGCGCAGGGCCACAACGTGATGGTGGTGGTGAAGCCGGCCACGGGTTCGTGGACGGAACCCGTGCAGGGGACCACGTATTCGGCGGCGGATCCGCTGGGCGACGGCACGGTGGTGTACGTCGGTTCCGCGACGTCCGCGACGGCCAGCGGCCTCGATGCGGAGACGGTGTATGACTTCAAGTTCTACTCGGAAAACAACGGCTACTATTCCGCGGGCGTGACGGCGCAGGCGGAAACCGCCGGCTGCGAGCCGGAGGCCCCCGCCGGGCTGCATGCCAGCGAAACCAACGAAACCAGCTTCACGGCGGCGTGGGATGCCGTGGCCGGCGCGGCGGATTACCGCCTCGACGTCAGCACCACGGAATTCGGCGCGGACGCCGACAACCAGATGGTCAACGCCGGCTTCGAGTCCGGCGACAGCACGGGCTGGGACAAGTTCGAAACCGAGTATGCGGTGTCGGCGACCGATCCTTACGAGGGGACCTATCACGTGGCGATCACGGCGACCTCCACGCGGGACCTGACGCAGAACGTCACCCTGACGGGCGACGGCGTCACCGAATTCGAGATCAGCTTCTACTACAAGGGCACGGGCAATGCGCGGATCTGGGCGAGCTGGACCCAGGGCGGACAGGTGTCCGGGGACAGCCTGCAGCCGACCACGTACCTGGCGGATGCCGCGGAATGGACCAAGGCGACCTATCTGGTGGTTCCGCAGAGCGGCGAAAACGTCCTGTCCTATGAAATCCGGACGTACAGCGGCGCGGTCATGCAGTTCGACAACTTCTATGCGGGCGTGGCCGCCGGCGATCCGCCGGCCTATGTCGCCGGGTACGAAGACCGGTCGGTGGGCAACGTGACCGGCGCGGCGGTGACCGGCCTGGTGGACAACACCACCTATTACTTCCGGGTGCGCGCCGAAAGCGCCGAGGCCTGCGTGAGCGAAAACTCCGCGACGGCCTCGGTGACGACCCTGGAGGAAGAGGTGATCCTGCCGCAGGCCCGCAACACCAGCGGCGGTTCGCCGGAGGCCCCGGCGACGATCTTCCTGGGCGATTCCGCCCAGACGTTCGGTTTTGATTCGTGGGGCACGCTGGAAGCGAACTGGGGCGCGGCCCGCCTCTGGCTGAGCTTTGACAACGCCGATCTCGCCGGCGGCACCGCCAGCGACTGGACGGCCTTCACCGATGCCGAGCACAAGACCGTGGATTCCGGCGTGTTCGGCCAGGCGGGCACCTGGTACTGGGGCTTCCAGATGGACTACGGGGCCGAACACGGCACGGACTTCTGGTACACGGCGTCCAGCACGGACTGGGCGGACATGGGGGCCACCGGTGCAGGGGCGACGCTGACGGTGACGGTCAACGCGATCAACGATCCGACCGGCCAGACGGCGACGCAGAGCACGACGTCGCCGACCAGCGAGATCGATCTGGAATGGGCGTTGAATGCGCAGAGCCACGACGTGATGGTGGTGGCGAAGCTCGCGGGCGACGCCTGGACCGAGCCGACCCAGGGCGCGGCCTATTCGGTCAGCGACTCCCTCGGCGCCGGCACCGTCATCTACGCGGGCTCCGGCACCGCGGCGACGGCCTCCGGGCTGGCGGATGATTCGACCTATGACTTCAAGTTCTACTCGGTGAACAACGACTACTATTCGGCGGGTGTCGTCGCCCAGGCCGCGACGGCCAGCTGCGCGCCGGCCGTCCCGACCGGGCTGGATGCCGTGGCCGGCTATACGAACTTCCTCGCCAGCTGGGCGGCGGTGGACGGCGCAACCGGCTACCGGCTGGATGTCAGCACGGAGCCGGAGTTCCAGACTTCCGGCAACGGCGGGCTGTTCATTTCCGAAGTGGCGGATCCGCTGGATGTGGCCAACGCCAAGTTCGTGGAGCTGTACAACGCCACGGGCGAGACCATCGATTTCGGCGCCGCGACGTGGTATCTCTGGCGGCAGGCCAACG
>JAHDSS010000475.1 GCA_018432565.1 Kiritimatiellia bacterium | reverse complement strand
TTCTGCCGGCCGGCGCCCGCCTGAATCCGCAACGGACCGGGAGCCCCTTGCTGCGCGGGTCCATTCTGCCTACACCCGATCGCAGATGCGCCCCGCCCGGCGTTCCAAAATCTGCTGGATTTTCGGTTCGGAAGGAGGAATATCGCCGTGTTTGAGTTGAGGAACAAACCATGATGAGCGTGATTTTTCTGGGCTGCTGCGCGCTGTTCTGGGCGGCCTACAAGGTGTACGGCGGCTGGATGGAGCGCCGCCTGGACGTGATGGACGAGCGCCTGACGCCGGCGCACACGATGCGCGACGGGGTGGACTACGAGCCGGCGCACGACGGCATCGTGTTCGGGCATCATTTCAGTTCGATCGCGGGCGCGGGTCCGATTGTCGGGCCGATCACGGCGGCGCTGGCGTTCGGCTGGGGCCCGGCCCTGCTGTGGATCGTGCTGGGCGTGATCCTGATCGGCGGGGTGCAGGATTACACCGCCATGATCGCCAGCCTGCGCAACAAGGGCCAGAGCCTGGCGCAGATCGGCCGCCGGTCCATGGGAGCGCTGACGTATCGGGTGTTCCTGCTGTTCATGCTGCTGGTGCTGAGTTACGTGGTGATCGTGTTTCTCGACATGACGGCCTCCACTTTCGCCCCGCTGACGCAGGCCGCCGGGGACGCGCCGACGCCGGCGGCCCGCCTGGGCGGGACCGTGGCCACGGCCTCGATTTATTACATCCTGCTGGCGGGGGTGTTCGGCGCGCTGCGGCGGCGGGGCATGTCTCTGCGCAAGGGCACGCTGATCATGCTGCCGCTGGTGATGGCGGGCCTGTGGCTGGGACACGTCTGGCCCGCCCTGCCGTCCGCCGTCCCGGCGGTGTGGGGGTCGGACAAGTATTTCTGGACGTGGGTGCTGCTGGGCTATTCGCTGGTGGCGTCGGTGCTGCCGGTGTGGGCGCTGCTGCAGCCGCGGGACTACATCTCCGCCTTTCTGCTCTATGCCTGCCTGATCGGCGGAGCCGCCGGCCTGCTGCTGGGGTCGGCGGGAGGCGCCGCGGAGATCGCCTGGCCGGCCTTTGCGGCGTGGTCCACCCCGCAGGACGGCTTCATCTATCCCGCGCTGTGCGTGATGGTGGCGTGCGGTGCCGTCAGCGGATTCCATGCGGTGATGGCGGCCGGCACCACGGCCAAGCAGCTGGACAAGGAAAGTTCGGCCAAGCGGGTGGGGCTGGGCGCGATGCTGGTGGAAGCCGTGCTGGCGGTGCTGGCGCTGGCGACCGTCATGACGCTGAAAGACCGGCCGACCGGCGCGCCGCCCATGGTGTTTGCCGCGGGCCTGGAACGGTTTTTCGAGCCCCTGGGCCTGGGAGAGGGCTGGATCGCCTCGTTCACCATGCTGGCGGTCAGCACGTTTCTGCTGACGACGCTGGACACCTGCACGCGGCTGAGCCGGCTGCTGGCGCAGGAGATCACGGGGATCCAGGCGCGGACCGCGGGACAGCGCGTGCTGGTGACGGCGCTGGTGCTGGCGCTGCCGGCCTTCGTGGCGTTTCAGCAGATCCCGGGGCCGGGCGGGGAATCCGTCCCGGCCTGGAAGGCCATCTGGCCGTCGTTCGGCGCCACCAACCAGCTCATGGGCGCGATGGCGTTGCTGATGGTTCACGGCTGGCTTCGCCGCCAGGGCAAGCGCGCGGGGTTTGTCTTCTGGCCGATGCTGTTCATGTTCGCCACGACCCTGCTGGCGCTGGCCCAGATCATCTGGCGCAACCTGAAACTGGACGGCAGCCGGCTGCTGGGGGGGCTGAGCGCCGTGCTGTTTTTGCTGGCCGTGGTGGTGCTGGCGGACATGGCCGGCCGGGCGCTGAAAGCGCGGCATCCTTCCGCCTGAGCGGGTTGCGCCGGGCGGGGGGCGGGGGGCCCCCCGACGGTCGGCGTCTCCGGCGTTTCCGGATGGTCGCCGGGCTTGCCAAGCGTGGCCGATCGCGGTATATTCAGAATGACGAAAGAGAGCACGGTTCTTTGAAGGCCAAGCCAAACGATTTCTTCCCTGCCATGTACGGCAGGGGCTTAGTTCTCCTACCCAACACCATGCAAAACGGGAGCTGGTGTTCGTCTGTGGACGGCATGTCCGTTCGACCGGAAGCCCCGGAAAGCAGGCGACAGGTTCCCACCTTATTCCGATAAGGTCAGGAGATTCGCCCCACCGGCATGGCGGGGATTTTTTTGAATCGCCCGGTATCGCCGGAACGTGATAGGGTCCCCGGCCATGAGTTTCATTCAACGCGTCAAAACCCTGTTCAACGGCCGGAAAAGCAAGCATGCGCCGGCGGTGCCCCCCACGGTGCCCAAGGCCCGCAAGCCGCATCCGGACAAATCCGGGGCGGCCCCCCGGCCCGAAAAGAAAAACCCGCGGGCCAACGATCCGCAGACCGTGCGGGGCGGTCCGCGCAAGAAGCGCAAGCCGCATGCGCCGCCGCCCCAGCCAAGGCGGCATCACGGCGCGCCGCCCCGGGAGCCTGAAGCGTCCGCCGCTCCGTGGGATCCGTCGAACTACCAGGTGCCCGCCGCCGACGGCAAAACCCGGTTCCTGGATCTGGACCTTCCCGAAGTGCTGTGGCATGCCCTCAGCGACCTGGATTTCCGCTACTGCACTCCGATCCAGGCCAAATCGCTGCCGCTGGCGCTGGACGGCACGGATGTCTGCGGGCGGGCCCAGACCGGCACCGGCAAGACCGCCGCCTTCCTGCTGGCCATTTTCAAGCATCTGCTGGCCCGCCCCGCCGAACCCGACCGCCGCAAGGGCTACCCGCGCGCGCTGATCATGGCGCCGACCCGGGAACTGTGCATGCAGATCGCCCGCGACGCCGAAGCCCTGGGCCGCTACACCGGCCTGCGCACCCTGGCGGTTTACGGGGGCATGGACATGCAGGAGCAACGCGCGGTCCTGCGCGACAAGCACGTGGACGTGGTGGTGGCCACGCCGGGACGCCTGCTGGACTTCCGCCAGCGGCAGGACATCGATTTCTCCAAGGTGGAACTCCTGGTGATCGACGAGGCCGACCGGATGCTGGACATGGGGTTCATTCCCGACATGCGCCGCATCGTGTACGGCTGCCCGCCCAAGCACCGGCGCCAGACCATGCTGTTCAGCGCCACGCTGACCCCGGAGGTGACCCGCCTGGCCTCGCAATGGATGCGCGACGCCGCCACCGTGGACATCGAGCCCGAGCATGTCGCCGCCGAGACCATCGATCAGCGGGTCTATATCGTGACCGAAGACCAGAAATTCACCATTGTGTACAACCTCCTGCGGGATCTGAAGCCGGAGCGCGTCATCATTTTCGGCAACCGGCGCGACTCCACCGAGCGGCTGTGCGAAAACCTGCGCCACCAGGGCCTGGACGTCGCCCTGCTGTCCGGCGCCGTCGAACAGCACAAGCGCGTCAAGGTGCTGGAGAACTTCCGCAGCGGGCGGGTGCCCGTTCTGGTGGCGACGGACGTGGCCGGCCGCGGCCTGCACATCGACGGCATCGACCTGATCATCAACTTCAACATCCCCGAGCAGGCGGAGGACTACGTCCACCGCATCGGCCGCACCGGGCGGGTGGGGGAAAAGGGGACGTCCATCACGTTCGCCGACGAGATCGACAGCTACTACATCCCCGCCGTCGAGGAATACATGAAGCAGCCGCTGAAGTGCGTGACCCCGCCGGAGGAATGGCTGACGCCGCTGCCCAAGCCGATGCTGCCGCGCAAGCGCCGCCCCCCGCGCGAAAACGGGTTCGGCGGCCGGGGCGGTCCCCGCGCCCCCCGCCGCGGCGGATCGCGCGGCGGCCCCCGCCGGCGCTGATTCTTCCGCTGCGCGCTTCGTCCCGCGGACAACCGGGGGGATGTGCCGGGCCGGGACCCGGCTCTTGACCCCGGGGGGCGGCTGGTGGCATCCTGCCGCGGTTGACGAAACCCGCGCCACGGGCCTCGTCTGTGTCATTCGGCCGGACGGGAAGATCGGCGGGCAGGCGGGCCGCCGGAGGGCGGACAGCGGCGCCGGGCGGCGCCGTGAAGGAAGGATTTGGGAAAGGAATTCGCATGAAAATCGGAATCGGATCAGACCACGGCGGCTACGACCTGAAGCAGAAGATCAAGGATCTGCTGGCGGCGCGGCCGGAGGTGGAGGTGACGGATTTCGGCACGTACAGTCCGGAATCGGTGGACTACCCGGATTTCGCGATCGAGGTGGCCCGGCGGGTGTCGGACGGGACCCTGGAGCAGGGGATCCTGATCTGCACGACCGGAGTGGGAATGAGCATGACGGCGAACAAGTTTCCGCGGGTGCGGGCGGCGCTGGTGTTCAATCCGCAGATGGCGCGGCTGGCCCGCGAGCACAACAACGCCAACATCCTGGCGCTGGGCGCCGCCGTGACGCCGGCGGAGGAGATTCCCGGCATTGTCGAAGCGTGGTTTGCGGCGGATTTCGAGCCGGGCACCCGCCATGACCGGCGGGTGCACAAGATCAACGCCTGCGCGATGCGGGTGACGGAACCGGAGGCCATCCACGAAACGGATACGGAAACGTATGCGGCGATCCAGGGGGAGGTCAGGCGCCAGCGGCAGAACATCGAACTGATCGCGTCGGAAAACTACGTGAGCCGGGCGGTGCGCGAGGCGCAGGGGTCGGTGCTGACCAACAAGTACGCCGAGGGCTATCCGGGCAAGCGCTACTACAACGGGTGCGAATTCGTGGACGAGGCCGAGCGGCTGGCCATCGAGCGCGCGAAGGAGCTGTTCGGAGCCGAGCACGTCAACGTCCAGCCGCACAGCGGCAGCGGAGCCAACATGGCGGTCTATTTCGCCATGATGCAGCCCGGCGACACGATGCTGGCCATGAGCCTGGCGCACGGCGGCCATCTGACGCACGGGCACAAGGTCAACTTCTCGGGGCGTTTCTTCAACGTGGTGCCGTACGGGGTGGACCCGGAGACCGAACGGATCGATTACGACGCGATCGAGAAGCTGGCGGCGGAGCACAAGCCGCGCATGATCTGCGCCGGGGCCAGCGCCTATTCGCGGATCATCGACTTCAAGCGGATGCGGGCGATCGCCGACGGGGTGGGGGCGTACCTCATGGTGGACATGGCGCACATCGCGGGGCTGGTGGCGGCGGGATTCCATCCCAGCCCGGTGCCCCATGCGGATTTCGTGACGACGACGACGCACAAGACCCTGCGGGGCGCGCGCGGCGGCATGATTCTGTGCAAGGAGTCGTTCGCCAAGGAAATCGACAAGCAGGTGTTCCCGGGCATCCAGGGCGGCCCGCTGATGCATGCCATCGCGGGGAAGGCGGTCTGCTTCCACGAGGCCCTGCAGCCGGCCTTCAAGGAATACATCCGCCAGGTGGTCGCCAACGCCCAGACGCTGGCGGCGGAACTGGAGAAGGCCGGCCTGCGGATCGTGTCGGGCGGGACGGACAACCACCTGATGCTGGCGGACCTGACGCCGCTGGGCGTGACCGGCAAGGATGCCGCCACGGCTCTGGACCATGCCCTGATCACCGTCAACAAGAACGCGATTCCCTTCGACAAGCAGAAGCCGTTCGTGACGTCGGGGATCCGTCTCGGGACGCCGGCGGTGACGACCCGCGGCATGAAGGAGGCGGAGATGAAGCAGATCGCCGCCTGGGTGGGGAAAATCGCGGCCGATCCCGCCAGCACGAAACTCCAGCAGAGCATCCGCGACGAGGTGGTGGCCTTTACCGAAAAGTTTCCGGTGCCGTAACGGGGCGGCGCACCGGCGGGGACGGCACGCGGGCCGGGAACCATCCCGGCCCGTCGGGTGTTCAGGGCGCGGCCGATTTCAGGGCCGGGTGGCGCGGAGGTGGTAGAACGCGGCGGGGGAGGTCGGGGCGACGGGGAAGCGGACGGTGCCGGACTGCAGGCGGTTGGTTTCGGCAACGGCGTGCCAGACGATGCCGGAGCCGTTGAAATTCCCTTCGTAGAGCCGCCAGACGGAGCCGGACGACAGCAGCCCGCAGGAGACCTCGAACGAGGGACCCGTGCCGGAGAGCCCGGCTTCGAAAACGGAGTGAAGATCGTTGGTGGCGGTGCCGGCGATCCACTCATGGGTGTCGGTGACGCCGTCGCCGTCGGAATCCGTGCCCCAGATCGCTTCCGCCCATTCCGGGCGGTCCACGAAGGGGTTGCGGTTGT
>JAHDSS010000131.1 GCA_018432565.1 Kiritimatiellia bacterium | reverse complement strand
TGGCGGCCCCGGCAGTGGCTGGACCGCGGCTGGGTCTGGGCCCTGGCCGGTACCCCTTCCGCCAAACCCGGTGCCCGCTACATCCCTCCCAAGCCCGAAGAAGAGGAAGCGTCCGAACAGGAGCGCCTGTTTGACAAGGCGTATCTCCAGTGGGGGAAGCCCTGGCCGGAAGAAGCCTACTACCGCAGCCTGCTGGTGCGGGATCCCCGGAATACCGATGCCCTGGTGTCGCTGGCCCGCCTGGCGCTCCGTCAGCGCGATTTCGAGGTCGCCGACGCCTGCCTGCAGCAAGCCGTGGCTTTGGGACATCACGAGGAATCCCTGCTGTTCGACCGCGCGATGGAAAGCTTCATGCGCGGCGATGCCGGGGAAGCCGTGAAACGGATCGAAGACCTGTCGCATTTCACTCCCGGCGATATCCGGGTCTGGCTGGCCCTGGTGCTGATGACGGATGCCGGAGATCCGCGAAACGAGCAGGCCATCCGGACCCTGCGGAAGCATCCGGGCGAAAACGCCGACATGCACAAGGTGCTCGGATCGGTGTACATGGCCCGCAGCCAGTGGAACCTGGCCATGGGCCATCTGGAAACCGCGGTTGGCCTGGATGTCCGCAACGCCCATGCCTGGGAAATGCTGCTGACCGTGGCGCAGGAGCAGCAGAACCCGCGCCTGATCCAGGCAGCCCAGCGCGCCTTGATGGGCACGGAGTCTTCCCGCTATCTCCAGTTCCAGCAAGCCGGCCTGGCCCACTACGCCAAGGGCGACCTGGCCGAGGCGGAAAAGGCCTTTCGGGAGGGCCTTCGCCAGCAGCGCCATCCCACCCTGTTGAACAACCTGGCCCATATTCTGATGGAGCAGGGCAAAAAACTGCCGGAAGCGTTGGTGCTGGTCAACGAAGCCATCCGCCGCCAGCCCGGAACGCCCAGTATTCTCAATACCCGCGCGCAGTTATTCATGGCCATGGGCCGTTTGCCCGAAGCCCGGCGCGACGTGGCCGAGGCCCTGCGGAGGCGGGGAAAGAACATGGAACCGCTGCTGGATCTGGCCCTGCGCTATTGGGAACAGGGCGATGCCGCCCAGACCCGGACGCTCGTCACGGTGGCCGACCGGCTCCAAAACCGGCTGGATGCCGTCCAGCGGGAACGCCTCGATGCCCTGAAAGCGCAGCTGGCCGAAGACGCCGGGGCGCAGGGTGGTCCTTCCGGCCGTACCCGGGATTAGAGCGGATTTCGATTTTCTGTAGCCGGT
>JAHDSS010000367.1 GCA_018432565.1 Kiritimatiellia bacterium | reverse complement strand
CGCTGGCATCCGCCAGCAGCGACCAGCTCTGGCCGTCCGTCGAACACTCCATCTGGTAGCGGTGCACCCGATGGACCCAGTTCCAGTTCAGCAGGCGGATGCGCGTCACCGTCACGGGCGACTGCAGGTCCAGCGTGATCGTGCCGGCCGGCTCGTTCGTCCAGATCGTGTAGCCGTAGTTGGTGCTGACCGTATGCAGGCCGTCGATCAGCTGGGAGGTCCGGCTGGCCCCGCCGGCGCCGGAGATCGTCGATCCGGCGGATGCCAGGGCCAGGTTCTCCCCGATCTCATCGTCCAGGATGGTCGCCTCCACGAACTGGTCCGGCACACCCGGCGACGAAATCCGGAACACGGCCGTCTCGCCGATGGCGTTTTCGTCCTCGGAGGCCGCCAGGACCACCGCCTGCCAGCCGTCCCAGTTGGACGCCCGGAACGTGCGGACCGCGCCGCTCTGGATCGTGATGTTCGTGCTGCCGGACTCCCGTTCGACGTTCAGGACCACGGTGCCGTCCGGCTCCTTGTCCAGCCGCAGGAAGAACCGGCCTTCGCCGCCTTCCCGCACGTTGATTTCGCTGGCGGAAAGCACGGCCCGGGGCAGATCGGACAGGTCGCGGGTGCCGTACACTTCGAGTTCCGAAATGGACACGGCGGCGCGATGCTCGGAACTCCACAGCCCCGTGAATCGCAAATAGCGCGCCGTCACGTCGGCCACCGCCCAGTCGTCCCAGCCCTGGCGGTCATCCTCGCTCGCATCAATCAGCGGCGACCAGGAAAGACCGTCCACCGACGATTCGATGGTGTAGCGATGGATCCGGTACACCCAGTTCCAGTTCAGCAGACGGACCCGCGACACCGTCGAGGTCACCTTCAGGTCCAGCGTCATCGTGCCCTGCGGCTCGTTGGTCCAGATCGTGAACCCGTAGTTGACGCTCGAAGCGTGCACCCCGTCAATCAGCTCGTCCGGACGGGAATTCTTTTCGGATCCCGAAATCACGCTCCCGCTCGACGCCAGGGCCAGGTTGTCGCCGATGTCGTCATCCAGCGTCGCCACCTGTACCGCCACGTCATCAAGCCCCGCCGCCGACACGGTGAACGTGGCCGTTTCGCTGTCGGCATTGACATCGTCCGGCGCGGTCAGGATCACCGCCTGCCAGACATCCCAGTTCGTGGACTTGAACGACCGGGCTTCGCCTCCCGCAATCGTCAGGCTCTCGTCGCCCGAGGTTCGCGCCACGCTGACTACGACATCGCCCTCCGGATCCTTGTTCAGGCGCACGAAGAAGCGGCCTTCGCCGTTTTCGCGGACATTGACGCTGAACGGACTCACCTCGATGCGCAGATGCAGCAGCGTCGTCACGCTCGCCGTCTCGGAATTTTCGCTCGGGCAGCCGCCCTCGCCTTCCGCGCGCACGCGGAAGTAGTAGGTGGTGCCTTCGTCCAGCCCGCTCACCTCCTGGCTGGTGCCGGACACGCCCCGGTTCTGGTAGCCCGGCACGAAAGACGGCAGGACATCGCCGGTGCATGTGTGGGCGCCGGGTGTCATGTCCGCCGCGTTCACCGTCGTCTCCGGAATCGTCCAATCCTTGTCCGACCAGACGGTGCGGGGCTCGGCCTCGGCGGCATTGCGCACCGCGTGCTTGTCCAGATACTCCCAGGCCTGGCCCGTGCCGTCCTGGTCGATCACGCCATACGCATCCACGACGGTGCCCATCGTTGTGCCGTCGCCGCCCTGCACCAGGAAATAGCCGTCGTTGCCGTTGCCGGAAATGGTGCCGGAATACTGGTCCGCGGCCGTTCCGAACGTGCCTTCGTAGGTGCTCTGGCTGTACGCCACGACAAACGTCCCGCCCGCGGCCACCGTGCCGGCCAGCTGGACGCTGCCCCAGGTGCCGCCGTTGGCCTGCCGCCAGAGATACCACGTCGCGGCGCCGAAATCGATGGTCTCGCCCGTGGCGTTGTACAGCTCCACGAACTTGGCGTTGGCCACATCCAGCGGATCCGCCACTTCGGAAATGAACAGCCCGCCGTTGCCGG
>JAHDSS010000415.1 GCA_018432565.1 Kiritimatiellia bacterium | reverse complement strand
TTATTCCACCAGGTCAATCAGATTGCGCACGGCGCTGTTGTCCTCGCCGCCGCCGGAGGCCGGCTCCGCCGCCGGGGCGGAATCCCCGCCGCCGTTGGAAGACGACTTCTGCCCGCCGCGGTTGCCGTTCCGGTCGCCCCGATCGCCTCGGTCGCCCCGGTCGCGCCGGCGGTCCCGGCCGCGGCGCCGGTCGCCCCGGTCCCCGCGATCGCCGCCGTTGCCGCCCGGCAGCCCGCCCTGCAGGAACGCCTTGCGGAACGTGCTGCTGCCGATGACCGTAATGCCGGCTTCGGTGGCGCGGCTTTCCATCGTGACTCCCGAGCTGACCAGGACGCCGCCGCCCCGGCACAGTTTCAACGCCTTCGCCACCAGCTGCTCGGTGTCGGGGGCGAAATACACCGTCACCCCGTTGAAATCCCCGCCGTCTTCCACCTCGCGCAACGCGCGATCGCTCTCGAACAGCACCTGGATTTCCATGTTTTCCTGCTTGGCCACCCGCGCCAGCGCGTTCAGCATCTGCACCTGGTCGCGCGGCGCCATGCGCCGGCCCGTCTTTTCGTCCACCAACCGCGCTCCATCCACCACATAGATCCGCCGCGAAGATCCGCCGGCGGGGGAGAAGAGCGATTTGATCGCATTCATGAAGCCCATACGAACTTCCATCCTTCTTTTCTCGTTGTCCCGGGACGACATCTGCCGCGGCCGCAATCCGGAATCCCCCCCCCGCCCCAACCCGTGGATTTCCTCCCCGATACATGCAGCCGTCCGTCGCATCGTCCTACGCTTTCCCGGACAAACTGGGGTGGACTCTACCCCCCCGCCCCACCCCCCGCAAGCACTTTTACCGCCCCGTTCGCGGGTTCTGATTGCATTGGCACGGGGCGCCGGTCTATGATGCCGGCCTTCAGATCAACCAAGCAAGGAATCAACAGAGGAACCCGATATGAGCAGAGCATTCAACTTCAATGCCGGCCCCGCCGCCCTCCCCCTCGAGGTGCTGGAAATCGCCCAGAAGGAACTGACGGACTTCAATGGAACGGGCATGTCCATCATGGAGCACAGCCACCGCGGCAAGGCCTATGACGCGGTGCATGCCGAAGCCGTCGCCAACCTGAACCGCCTGCTGGGCGTGACCGATGACTACCAGGTGCTCTTCCTGCAGGGCGGCGCCAGCATGCAGTTTTCCATGGTGCCGATGAACCTCCTCGGCGCGGGCCAGACCGCCGACTATGTCAACACCGGCGCCTGGGCCTCCAAAGCCATCAAAGAGGCCAAAAAACTCGGCGGCGTCAACGTGCTCGCCGACACCTCCAAGGACATTCCGACCACCATGCCGGACTACGACGCGCTGTCCTACACCCCCGGCGCCGCCTATGTGCACGTCACGTCCAACGAAACCATCGCCGGCACCCAGATGAAGCGCTTCCCCAAGACCGAAGCCCCGCTGGTCGCCGATATGTCCAGCGATATCCTCTGCCGCCCGATCGACATCACGCAGTTCGGCCTGATCTACGCCGGCGCGCAGAAGAACCTCGGCCCCTCCGGCGTGACCCTCGTGGTCATCCGCAAGGATCTGGCCGAACGCGCGGCCGAATCCCTCCCGACCATGCTGCAGTACCGCACGCATGTGAAGGAAAACTCGCTCTACAACACCCCGCCGACCTTCGGCATCTACATCCTCATGCTCGTCACCCGCTGGCTGCTCGAAAAGGGCGGCGCGGCCGGCATCGAGAAGATCAACCAGGCCAAGGCCGACAAGCTCTACGCCGCCATTGACGGCTCCGGCGGCTTCTACCGCGGCACGGCCGTCGGGGAATTCCGCTCGACCATGAACGTGACCTGGCGGCTGCCCAGCGAAGACCTCGAAGCCCAGTTCATCAAAGAGGCCATCGCCTTGAAGATGAGCGGCCTGAAGGGACACCGCTCCGTCGGCGGCATCCGCGCCAGCATCTACAACGCCTGCCCCGCGGAATCCATTGACGCCCTGATTGCCTTCATGAAGGACTTCCAGACCAAAAACGGCTGAGCATTCCTTCCGGGCTGAACCCGCCCCTGCGCGCCGCGGCTCTCCGCGGCGCGTTTTGCATGGGCGCATCTGGGATTCGGTGTCGCCAGCATTGGCCATCGTAGCGCGGGGCTCCCGTCCCGCGCGGTTCCTTTCAACCGCACGCGACAGGAGCCGCGTGCCACGAAGGCAAGCCTTTACGATCTTCTGACGCCCTTCTGACGCTACGGGTGCACCGAATCGCAGATGCCCGTTTTGCATGAGCCCCCGTTTTTGAGGGTTGCATCCCGTCCGTACTCCGCTAGCATCCCCGGCACATCGGCTTTCAGACACAACCCGGAAAACAAGGATTCGAGCATGAGCAGGCAAACGGCATGGACGATGGCGTTGGCATGGATGCTGGCCGCCGCCGCGGCCACCGCGCAGGTGGTGGTCAGCAAGGGGACCGGCGCGGCCGTGGGCATAGACCTCGCGGGCGTGACCGCCTCCGGCCCCGCCGCCCAAACCGTCCGGCGCACCCTGGAAAACAATCTGAACCGATCGGGCTGGATGACCGTCAAAACGCCGGGGCATGTCCAGGTCCGCGGCGGCATCACGGAATCCGGCGGCGACGTGACGTTTGCCTGCACGGTGGTGGACGCCGCCGGACAGGTCTATCTCAACGCCACCTACCGGCAGGCCGCGCCGCACGCCGTTCAACTGGCCCACCAGGTCGCCAACGACATCGTCGTCAAGGTGACCGGCAAACCCACGTTCTTCCTGGCGCGACTGGCCATGCTGGGCGTCCGCAACGGCGCCAAGGAGCTGTTTGTTTCCGATTCCAGCGGCCAGGTCATCCACCAGATCACCCGCGACCGCTCCGCGGCCGTCAAGCCCCGCTGGAGCCCCGACAACCGCTTCATCGCCTATGCCTCGTGGGTCAACCGCTGGAGCGACATTTATACCATCGAACTGGCCACCGGCACCCGCCGGCGCGCCGCGGCCTTCCCCGGACTCAATTCCGGCGGCGCCATCTCGCCGGACGGCCGTTCCATGGCGCTGGTCCTTTCCAAGGACGGCAATCCCGACTTGTATGTCATGGATATCGCCAGCAAGCGCACCACCCGGCTGACCAACACCCCGCGCGCCACCGAAGGCTCCCCCGCCTGGTCGCCGGACGGCTCCCGCATCGTCTATGTCTCGGATACCAGCGGAAGCCAACAGCTGTACATCCTTTCGCGCACGCCCGGCAGCACCCCCCGGCGCCTGACGCACCGCGGCACCCAGAATGGCGAGCCGGATTGGGGGGCCAACGGCCTCATCGCCTATCAGAGTCTCATCGGCGGCAAGTTCCAGATCGCCGTCATCGACCCCGCCAGCGGCCAGGAGCGGGTCATCACCCCCTTCGACGCCGCCTACGAAAGCCCCTCCTGGGCCCCCGACGGCCGCCACCTCGCCGCCGCCCGCGCCGTCAACTACTCCTACTCCATTTACCTCCTTGACAGCGAGGGGGGCGCCCCCGTAGCGTTGACAACATCGGGTGAATGGTCTGCACCGGCCTGGAGCCGTTGACCCCGTTCGGCACGATTTGCATTGAGAAAGAAAACAGGAGATACCGGTATCATGACACGCCGCTGGATGATTGTTGTAATGGCGACGCTGGCCCTCGCCCTGCTGGGCACCTCGGGCTGCGTTCGCAAACGCCCCCAGGGCGCCGGCTATGATCCCAATGCCGGCCTGGCGGGCGAACAGCTGATCTATGACGAATTCGGCAACCTGATCGATCCGGCCACCGGACTGCCGATCCGGTCGGATGGCGCGGAAATCGCCGCCGGGCAGTTCGAAGCCGTCTATTTCGATTATGACAGCCCCCAGTTCAGCCCCGCCGAGCAGGCCAAAATCGACATGGTCGTCACCTATCTGCAGGTGAACCCCACCCATGGCGTCATCGTGGAAGGCCACTGCGACGAACGCGGCAGCACCGAATACAATGTCGCGCTGGGCGAACGCCGCGCCCTCGCCGTCCGCGCCGCGCTGATCTCCGCCGGCATCGACGGCCTGCGCGTCCAGACCCGCAGCTACGGCGAAGAACGCCCGGTGGCCTTTGGACACGACGAATCCTCCTGGCGGCTCAACCGCCGCGCGGAATTCATCTTCACCCAGATGTGATCCCCTGACCCTTCTGCCGCCCGGCGCCTCTCCGCGCCGGGCTTTTTTTTATTCCCCCTGGCCCCCGCTCTGCATCAGACCCCCATGGCCTTGCGCCTCGGATGACCCCGCTGGCTTTGCTCCAGACCCCCATGGCCTCGCGCCATGGGTGAATCAGTTCCGCTCCGCGGCGGCAGCCAACCGCCTGCCAAACCGCTCCTGCAGACGCGGGTTGGCATAGTGTTTCCAGGCCGTCTTGAAGCGCTTCAGATGGCCGCCCCGGCGCCGGCGCAATTCCCGTCGCACCGCCGCGCGCGCCTCTCCCCCCGGCAGATCCTTCGACAGTTCCAGGGCATTGTCGCAATCATGCAATCTGCCCAGCGCGGCCTGCGCTTTCGTAATCCAATGCCCGGCCCGCTCTCCCTCCCGTCCGAAGAGTTCACCGAAAAACTCGCTCAGATACCGCAGCCGACGGCCGGACCGCCGCAGGTCGTGAGCCGGCTTGCTGGAAAAGGCCCCCGCCTTCCGGTAGCGCTGCTGAATCATCTTCTGCACCGCCAGCATGCGGCGCGCCACCGGCATTTCCACCGGGGGGGACGGCGCGCGGCGGCGCGGCGGGCGGCGGCTCAGCCAATCGCCCAGCATCCGTTTCACACGCCGGAACGCCCCGCAGTCCAGCGCCTCGGCCGCCAGGCGTTTCCGGGCCTCCCGCAGCGCCCGCAGCACGGCGCGGCGTTCGCGGCCGGACATCGCCTCCAGCCCGCCCGCCTTCTCCAGATCCCCGAACAGTTCGATCCATACATCCAGATCGCGCGCATCCCCCATGCGGTCGCAGACCTTGGCCGCCCGTTTGTCCAGCTTGCCCAGGAAATCGCCGTCCAGTTCCGCAAAGGTGGCCGTCAGCGTGCGCATCCGGCGCAGCGCCACGCGAATGTCATGCAGTCCCCGGACCGATCCCTTGCGCGCACGCGGTTCGTTCGCGTTCACGATCCGGAACTGCTCCGCCAGCAGCCGGCGCAGCACGGCATCGGCGGATTCCCCCCGGCGCGGGCGCGTGGATGAACGGGCCGCCGCCATGGCTCAGGAAGACTTCCTCGGTTCCGCCGGTCGCTGCGGTTCGAACACCGGCGCCTGCCGGCCGGCGGCTTCCGCGCGCGACTCCGCGCGCAGCTGGAACGCCTGCTGCGCGCGCAGCAGGGGATGGCGCGCATCCGGCCGGCGCCGCTCATAGCTCCCGTCGGACCGCAGCCGCCACGACTGCGCCGTGTCCGCCAGGCAGGTCTTCAGGATCCAGTCGAGCTTGTCGGCGTTCTCCCTCCCCTCCACCGGCACCATCAGCTCGATCCGCCGGTCCAGGTTCCGCGGCATCCAGTCCGCGCTGGAAATGAACAGCTTCGGATCGCCGCCGTTGTGGAAGCGGAAAATCCGCGCGTGCTCGAGGTGGCGGTCCACGATGCTCCGGACTTCGATGTTTTCGCTCAGGCCCTTCACACCGGGGCGGAGGCAGCAGATGCCGCGCACGTTGAGCCGGATCTTCACCCCGGCCCGCGACGCCTCGTAGAGCGCCTCGATCAGCTCCGGATCCGCCAGCGAATTCATCTTCGCGTCAATGCCCGACGGTTCGCCCTCGCGGCAACGCTCCGCCTCGGCCTCGATCAGCTCCCGCAGCCGCGGACGGATGCCCAGCGGCGCCGCTTCCACCCGCCGGAATTTCGACAGCTGGGAATACCCCGTGATGGTGTTGAAGAACACCGAGGCATCGGCTCCGTAGTCCTCTTCGCAGGTCATGAAGCTGATGTCGGAATAGATCCGCGCGCTCTTTTCATTGTAGTTGCCGGTTCCGTAGTGCACGTAGCGGACGACCCCGCCCGGTTCCCGCCGCACCACCACGCAGATCTTCGCATGCGTCTTGTAGCCCTTCACCCCGTAGATCACCTGGGCGCCCGCCCGCGCCAGCGCGTCGGCCCAGTCGATGTTGCGCTCCTCGTCGAAGCGCGCCTTCAGCTCCACCAGCGCCGTCACGTGCACCCCGCGCTCCGCCGCACGCATCAGGGCCGCCACCACGGGGCTGTTGTCGCTGACCCGGTACAGCACCTGCTTGATCGCCAGCGTGTTGGGGTCGTCGGCCGCCTCCTGCACCAGCCGCAGCACCGGGTCATAGCTTTCGTAGGGGTGGTGCAGCAGCAGGCTGCCGCGCTTGAGGGTGTCGAAGACCGGCTCGGTCGGCGGCGCTTCCGGCACGGCCTGCGGCGACCAGTTGCCGGCCTTCAGCGCGTCGGTGCCCGGCAGGCCGGCCAGGCGGAAGAATGCCCCGAGGTCCAGGGGACCGGGCACGGCATAGACATCCGCATCGTCCACCTGCAGCGCCGCGCGCAGAAACGCCTGCGATTCCTTCGAGGCGCGTTTCTCGATTTCGAGCCGGACGCATTCGCTCTCGCGCCGTTCCGTCAGCACTTCGCGCATCTGGTCAAGCAGGTCGCCCGCCAGATCTTCGCGCACGCTCATGTCCGCGTTGCGCGTGATCCGGAACGCCGCACAGTCCAGCACCTCCACCCCGGGGAACAGATGGCCGACCTGCGCGCGGATCACCTCTTCCAGCAGCACATAGGCGAAGCCGCTCTCGCCCGGCAGCGCCAGGAAGCGCGGCACGTTCTTCGGCACCGCCACCAGCGCGTGCCGGGGTCCGGCGCCGGCCGCCGCCGGCGCCAGCCTTACGTGCAGGGCCAGTCCCAGCCCCGCCAGCAGCGGGAATTCGTCCTCCAGCGACACCGCCACCGGCGACAGCACCGGAAACAGGAAATTGTGGAACTGGGACTCCACGTGCCGCATCTGGGCCGCATTCAATTCATCCAGCCGCAGGCGCCGGATGCCGCCCTTGCGCAGCAGGGGCTCGATGCCCTTCCGCAGGCAGGCGTGCTGGCGCGCCACCAGTTCATGCATCCGCTCCGAGACGGCCGCCAGCTGCTCCGCCGGCGTCATGCCGGCCGGATCGGGATGGGCCACTCCCGCCCGCTGCAGCGGCTTGAGCCCCCCCACCCGCACCATGAAAAACTCGTCGGCATTGGTTGCCGTGATGGCCGCGAACTTCAGCCGTTCCAGCGGCGGCAGCGTCGCGTCTTCGGCCTGCTCCATCACGCGGAAATTGAATTCAATCCAGCTCAGTTCCCGGTTGAGAAAACGGGAGTCCAGACTCGGCGATCGGTTCATGTCCTGCGTCCTTTTCACGCCATGGCTCCCGGCGGCTCCGCGCGCAGCTCTCGCACATCGGGCACCAGCCCGAACACGTCGGCGAACAGGTTGCCCTTGGTCCGCAGCACCAGGCGTTCCATCGTCAAATCCTCCATGTCGCGGACCAGGATCACGAAACGATCCGCCTCGCGGCGGAACAGCAACCGCCGCGGCTCGTCGCGGGGGGTGCGCTCGATCGAATCCGCCACCCGCAGGATGGCCGCCAGCTTCGCCACGCGCATGCGATCCTCCAGCGGCAGCACGGCAAATTCCGGATGCGACGGCCCGGGCACCGCCTTGCGGTGGTAGCGCGCCACCGTGGCCACCAGCTGCATGTCGTGGCGGGTCAGCCCGAACAGGTCGCTGTTGGCGATCAGATACATCGAATGCTTGTGGTGGGCGCGCGCGTTGACGTGCGCGCCGATGTCGTGGAGGATCGCCGCGCACCGCAGCAGCAGCCGCTCGTGCCCGTGCAGCTGATGCTCCTCCTGCAGTTCGTCGAACAGCGCCAGCGACGCCGCTTCCACGTTGCGGTAGTGCGCCGGTTCGGCCCCGTAGCGCGCCGCCAGCATTTCCGCCGAATAGACCACCTGTTCCTCGAACCCCTCCGACCGGTGCTCGCGCAGCGCCATGTCCCGCAACAGGCCGTCGCGCAGCGTGGCCTGGACGATCCGCACGTCGCGGACCTTCAGCGCCCGCGCCGCCTGGGCGATGGTCATGATGCCCGGCGCCACCGCCGTGGCGTCCTGGAACGTCATCTTGTAGCGGCGCACCAGCGCATCGGGCGGCAGCGGCGCCAACTGGTCCGCCAGCTCCGCCAGGCGCGCGGCCGGCGCCCTCGTCACCCGAGGATCCGGCCCCTGCTCCTCCCCCGCGGCCTGCTCGGCCGCAAAGCGCGCCCCCGCGCCCATCACCACCAGCGCGGCGACCTTCTCCCGCGGAATCGCCTGCTGGATCTGCTCGACCAGTTCCGAAGCGTAGGCCTTGAACAGCCCCTTCAGCCTCGGCCCGGCCCCGCCGCCCGCCTCCAGCATCTCCCGCGTCCGCAGCACGCCGCCATGGAACGATTGCGCCACCGTCACCTTGCCGTTCTTCAGGTACAGCAGAATGGTCCCCCCGCTGCCGATTTCCAGCACCGCCACGTTCCGGGCATTCAACAGGCCGTCGGCTTCCAGGATGTCCCGCACCGCCAGATACGTCAGGCGCGCTTCCTCCGCCTCCTCCAGCACGCGCACGTGAATGCCCGTCGCCGTGCTGACGCGGTCCACGAACATGTCGCGGTTCGAGGCTTCGCGCGCAAAGCTCGTGGCCACGGCCCGGATCTGGTCCGGGCGCGTCACGCCGTATTCCGCCAGCAGGCGGGCATAGTTCTTCAGAATCGCCACGCATCGGCGCAGCGTGTCCTGCTGAATGCGCCCGCGCACAAACACATCTTTCCCCAGCCGCACCCCGTGGCGCAGACTCTCCAGCACCCGCACACCCCCCTGCGCATCAATCTCCCCGATGTCCAGCCGGATCGCGGAAGACCCGATGTCAATGGCCGCCACCAGGCGGCGCAGGGGTTCCGCCGGCGCGCCCGCCGCCGCCTCCACCGTCATCGCCTGCTCCAGCTGCTCCTTCACATTCCCTCTCTCTTCCCCTGAACCCTGACCTCTGTTCTCCGTCTCGCCCTAGCTGACCTCTATGATCTCTCTTCTCCCCTGTCTTCCGTTCCCTCACCCCGCCTCCGCCGCCGCCAGCGCCGCGGCGCCCAGCGTGGTGGCATCGTCGCCCAGCTTGGCTTCCACCACCCGGACTTCGCGGACAAACGACGCCATGGCGGTCTCTCTGACGCCCCGCCGGACCTCCTCCAGCGCCAGGCGCGGAATCGCCTCGATCAGTCCGCCGCCCAGCACCACGACATCCGGCGCCAGCAGGTTCACCACCCCGCCGATGGTCCGGCCCAGCAGATGCATCGCATCGCGCACAATGCGCTCCACCACCTGGTCCCCGGCCTGGATGGACTTGGCCAGCAGACCGCTCTTGAGCTTTTTCAGATCGCCCCCGCCGTTTTCCGCCAGAAACGGCGCCTCGCCCCGGAACACCGCCTGGGCCACCTCGGCCGAAATCGCCAGCCGCCCCGCCAGCGCCTCCAGGCAGCCCCGCCGCCCGCAACCGCACAACCGGCCGTTCTCGCGCACCGGAATGTGCCCGATTTCCATCGCCGATCCCCGCCGTCCGCGGATCAGCTTCCCGTCGTACACGCACCCGCCGCCGATGCCCGTGCCGGGAAACACCCCCAGCAGCGTGCGCGCCCCCTGGCCCGCCCCGAACCGGTATTCCCCGTAGGTGCCCGCATCCACGTCGTTTGCCAGCACCACCCGGCAGTGGAACCACTTCGACAGCAGATCGCGCAGCGGTACCCGCTTCCAGCGCAGGTTGGGCGCCTCCAGAATCAGCCCCTTGTCCAGATCCAGCACCCCGGGACACCCCACCCCGATCCCCGCCAGGCCGCGCGGCGGAACCTTGGCCTCCTTCAGCGCCGCCGCAATCGTCTCGCGAATCCGCTCCTGCACCGCCTTCGGCCCCGAACTGACCGCGGTCTTGGCCTTGGCCGACGCCAGCGGACGGAATGATCCGCTATAAACCGTCGCCATCATTTTGGTGCCGCCCAGATCGAATCCGACCCAATAGCGCGCTTTTTTCGACTTCTTCC
>JAHDSS010000056.1 GCA_018432565.1 Kiritimatiellia bacterium | reverse complement strand
GGCTTGCCTTCGAACTCGCGCAGCGCGGCGCGCTCGGCCTCGCTCGGGGGCGGCCCCTTGCGCATCCAGACATCGCCCTGGGCGCGGCCCGGAAGCGACACCATGTCGTAGCCGTCCGGCACCTTGCGGTCCCGGAACAGATTGGCAATCAACTCGTCGTTCTTCGGATGCACCATCCGGAACTCCAGGAAGGCCGCCTTGCGGATGTTCTCCGACGCCCGGGCGCGGTCCTCGGCCTTCATGCCGGGAATCTGCACCACGATGCGCTTCTCGCCGTCGGGATAGATGTTCGGCTCCGCCACGCCCATCGAGTCCACGCGGTTGCGAATGACTTCCAGGGCCCGGTCGCGGGCATCGGCCACCGACCCTTCCAGCCCCTGGGAATCGTCGATTTCCAGCGTGTAGCTGGTGCCGCCCTGCAGATCGAGGCCCAGTTTCACCTTCTCTTTCGGCGGCGTCACGAGCGCCACGCTCCATGCCGTCGCCACCACCAAGATCAGCCATTTCCAGATCGATGCCTTCATGTCCTTGCTTCCCGTTGTTGCCCGGCGGTTGCGCCGGAAATCCTGTCCGCCTGCCGCGGATACGTCAGGCCTTGTCGCTCTCCGCCGGCGTCTCGCCCTTGTCGAGCACCTGCGAAACCGCGCTGCGGACGATTTCCACCTTCACCCCGTCGGCGATCTTCACCACCAGGGTATTCTCCTTCACGTTGGCCACCACGCCGAGAAATCCGCCGGCAAACAGCACCCGGTCGCCGGTTTTCACCGCCGACAGCAGCGCCTGGCGCTCCTTTTCGCGCCGCTTCTGAGGGCGGATCAGCATGAAATAGAACAAGGCCACCATCAGCCCCAGCCACACAAACATGAACACACTCGAATTCTGCGCCGAGCCCTCGCCGCCCGGCGGCGGCGCCATTGCCAGTTCCATCATCCAGTTCATTCTGTTCTCCTCCTGCCGCCTAGGCTCCGGCCGCGGCTCCCGGTCCCGCCGCGGCCGGCCCGTACACCCGGGCCGTCTCCGCGCGGAACGCTTCAAATTGTCCCTCCCGGAGGCTCTGCCGCATCCGGGCGATGAAATCAAAATAGGCCTGCATGTTGTGCAGGGCCGTCAGGCGGACCCCGAGGATCTCGCCCGTGTTCAGCAGGTGCCGCACATAGCCCCGGCTGAACCGCCGGCAGGCCGGGCACGTGCAGCCCTCTTCCAGCGGCCGCTCGTCCAGGCGGTTCACCGCCGCCCGCACCGAGTAGCGGCCCTGGCGGGTGAACACCGTTCCGTGCCGGGCCAGCCGCGTCGGCATGACACAGTCGAACATGTCCACGCCCAGCGCCACCGACTCGGCCATCTGCCAGAACTGGCCGACGCCCATCAGATAGCGTGGACGCTCGCGGGGCAGCAGGTCCACCGTCATGCGCACGCCCGGCATGATCAGCTCCTCGGGCTCGCCCACGCTGACGCCGCCGATGGCATAGCCATCGAACGCGCCCAGGGCCAGCAACCCCTTGGCGCAGCGCTCCCGCAGTTCCGGGTGGACGCCGCCCTGGACAATGCCGAACACCAACTGTCCCGGGGCCCGGGGCTGTTGGGCACATTTGGCCGCCCACGATAGGGTCCGATCCACCGCTTGGCAAGCGTATTCCGGCGTGCACGGACACGGCGGACACTCGTCAAACACCATCGCGATGTCCGACCCCAGCGTCCGCTGAATCGCCATGCTTTCCTTCGGCCCCATGAACATTCTGGTTCCGTCCACATGCGACTGAAACCAGACCCCGTCCGGCGTCATTTTGCGCAGATGCGTCAGGCTGAACACCTGGTAGCCGCCGCTGTCCGTCAGAATCGCCCGCTTCCAGTCCTGGAACCGGTGCAGGCCGCCGAACGTCTCCATCACGTCCATTCCGGGGCGGATATTCAGGTGGTAGGTATTGCCCAGGAGGATTTCGCAGTTCAGCGCCTCCAACTCCCATGGCGCCATGGACTTGACGGTGGCCTGCGTGCCCACCGGCATGAACACCGGGGTGTCCACCGGCCCGTGGGCTGTCCACAGCCGCCCCAGGCGCGCTTTCGTCCCCGGGTCCTCATGCAAAACCTCGAATGTACCGATCTCGGGCATAAAGTCGGGCACTCTACCCGCCCCCTGCACGCTTGTCGAGAATTTCACCCCGCATCTCAACCTGCTCCAACCATCACGGCTTCACTCCTTTCCTGATTACACGCAACTGTTTGCTGGTACTGGACAACGGCCTTGGGCCGTGATAGGGTCTGCCGCAATCAGAAAAGCGGTTTCATGCCGCGCTGTTCCATACAACGAAAGGACCCCGACTCATGATCAGCAACAAGATGGCCCGGGAAATCAACGCCCAGATCAACCGCGAATTTTTTTCCGCGTTTCTGTATCTGGCCATGGCCAATGACGCCGCCGACAAGGGTTTCAACGGCACCGCCCGCTGGATGACCCTCCAGTTCGAGGAAGAACAGGAACACGCCCTGAAATTCGCGAAATACGTCCAGGACCAGGGCCACAAGGTCGTGCTGGACGCCATGGAAGCCCCAAAAACAGAATGGAGCGGCATCCTGGAGATGTTCGAAGACGCCTTGTTGCACGAGAAAAAGGTCACCGCCTGGATCAACGATCTGTACACCCTCGCCCTCGAGGAAAAAGACTACGCCACCCAGAGCATGCTCAAGTGGTTCATTGACGAACAGGTCGAGGAAGAGGCCAACTGCAACGAAGCCATCAGCGCCCTCCAGCATGTCGCCGGATCCGCAAACGGCACCTACATGATGGACCGCCAGTTCGGCAAGCGCCAAGGGGATTGATCTCCCCCCGGAGACCCGAGCGGGAGGCGTTCGCGCCTCCCGCTTTTTCCATCCCCCCCCTTCTCGATACCCAGGGGAGGCGAAACCCGGCGCCATGGGATATGGATAATCAAAGCCCGCCTCCGGGGAGCGGAAAACTTGCGCCGGAGCATCCAGACCCTTATTCTGAAGAAAAGGAGCCCCCCGACGGATGCATTTTCTTGGCGAGCATCATATATTCCTTTTTCTGGTCCAGCTGTTTGTCCTGCTGGTCTGCGCCCGGGGCTTGGGCGAACTGTTCCGGCGATGGAAGCAGCCCGCCCTGACCGCCGAACTGCTGGTGGGCATCGCCCTTGGCCCCACCCTGTTCGGCCGGTTCATGCCCGAACTGCACGCCGCGCTGTTCCCGGCGGACCCCGTCCAGCAGGTCATGCTGGAGACTGTCGCCTGGCTGGGTGTCCTCTTCCTGCTGCTGGACACCGGACTGGAAATCGACTTTTCCATCGCCTGGCGCCAGCGCGGAAGCGCCCTGGCCATCGCTCTCTCCGACATCTTCATTCCCATGCTGGTGGCTTTCGTCCCGGTGATGTTCCTGCCGGACCACCTGCTCGCCCATCCCGACCGGCGTATTCTGTTCGGCCTGTTCATGGCAACGGTCATGACCATCAGCGCCATGCCGGTTTCCGCCCGATGCTTCCATGACCTCAATCTGCTCAAAACCGATCTGGGGTTTCTGACCATGTCGGCCCTCGCCGTCAACGACATCATCGG
>JAHDSS010000510.1 GCA_018432565.1 Kiritimatiellia bacterium | reverse complement strand
TCTCACGATTTCAAGCGGTTGCGCAGAAACCGCCGGCAAGCACACTTTCTTGCCTGCCAAGAAATACACGGAAAATGCCAGCAAATCCGCGGGGGGAAGGGGGAATTCTTTCCTGTTTATGCATCTATGGGATGGTAGTGATATTGAATTTGAATATTGAACATCGAATCTGTTCCTGTTGTTTTCCGCCACAGGCGGACAGACCTGTTTTCCTGCTTATCCCCCTCTCCGTTTTCATGAGTTCATGAGTTCTGATTAATTTGGTTGCGGCTCTGCCGCGCTGTGTCCATCCGTGTCCATCCGTGGTCGGTTTTTCCTCCGCATTTTTTGTATTGATTGCTCCTGCGCCTCCGGCGCATTCTGCCGGCCAGTTTTCGACCATCCCCCAGGAAACCGCCCATGCCTCATACCGTCATTATCGCGCGCGACTTCGACCACATGAGCGAACTGGCCGCCGGCCTCGTCGAGGCCCGCATCGCCCGCACCCTCGAACAGCAGGACGCCTTCACCCTCGGCCTCGCCACCGGCAACTCCCCCACCGGCGTTTACAAGCATCTCGCCCGGGCCTTCAATGCCCGCCAGCTGCCGGCCGAAAAAATCCGCAGCATCAACCTCGACGAATACGTCGGCCTGCCCGGCCCCAATCCCCAGGCCCGCGCCCTCCACCCCGAAAGCTATACCTTCTTCATGATCCAGGAGCTCTTCGGCCTCCTGCAGACCAAATTCGCCGTCACCCATGTGCCCTGGGGCTGCCTGATCGATCAGGACCGCCTCGTCCGCGAACTCGACGCCCACCCCGGCGACTGGGAAGCCCGGGGCGCCGACAAGGGCCAGGCCATCGTCATCCGCCCCGATGCCGCCTCCGACTACCTCCGCTGGGTGCGCACCGACATCCTCGACGCCTACGAACGCCTGATCCGCGATGCCGGCGGCATCGATCTGCACATCATCGGCGTCGGCGGACGCGGACACGTCGCCTTCCACGAAGCCGGGATTCCCTTCGACGGCCACCGCATGCTGCTCGTCAAACTCGACGACAACACCATTGACAACGCCGTGGCCGACGGCCATTTCGCCGCCCGGCAGGACAGTCCGCGCTACGCCATCTCCATGGGCGCCGAACTCGTGTACCAGGCCCGCTGCGTCGTCCTCCTCGCCTCCGGCCCCCGCAAGGCCGAACCCGTCGCCGCCTCCCTCCTCGACGACCCCTCCCCCGCCGTCCCCATTTCCTACGGCCAGCTCTATGCCCAACGCGGCGGCGACATGATCTATGTCGTGGACCGCGACGCCGCCCGCGACGTCCTCGACCGCCGCACCGCCGTCGAAGCCCGCGGCATCCAGATCGAAGACCATACCGCCTGAAATCAAAGCCGGGAAAACGGGTCGGCCTGAAAGGGGTCAGCCCGTGAATTGCAGCATTTTGTCCGCCGGCTCATGGAAATCCCGCCGGTTTTCCGGATTTTCCACACCGTGGAAAATCCCCCCCTCCGCGTGGCCGCAGCCCCTAAAACCTTGCGCCCGCCCCCTTCAAACCGCTATGGTTCGGACGTGAACAGCAACCGGCACTCCCCCCAACCCCAGGACCCAGCATGAAATGGCATTTTCTCGGCGGCGCCGACCAGGTCACCGGCTCCAAGCACATCCTCGAAACCGACCGGACCCGCCTCCTGTTCGACTGCGGCCTGTTCCAGGGGCGCCGAAAGGAAGCCAACGAAATCAACCGCAATCTCGGCTTCGAGCCCGGTTCCATTGACGCCATGGTGCTGTCGCATGCCCACATTGATCACTGCGGCAACATCCCGACCCTCGCCCGGCAGGGCTACCGCAACCCCATCCATACCACCACCGCCACCGCCGATCTCCTGCCCATCATGCTGCGCGATTCCGCCCGCATCCATGAAAGCGACGCCGCCTACCTGAACCAGAAGACCAACCGCCGCGGCCTGCCCCAGATCGAGCCCCTGTACACCATCGAAGACGCCGAAGCCGCCATCGGGCTGATCCAGCCCCACCGCTACCAGACCCCCGTCGAACTCCCCGGCGGCGTCTCTCTCACCCATGTGGACGCCGGCCACATCCTCGGCGCTGCCCTCGCCCGCCTCGAAATCCCCCGCCCCGGCCAGGCCCCCCTCCGCGTCGCCCTTGTCTTCGATCTCGGCCGCTACAACCTCCCCCTCCTCAACGACCCCGTCCAGATCGAAAACGTGGACATCCTCATCTCCGAAAGCACCTACGGCAACCGCCACCACGAAGACGCCCGCAACGAGGGCGAAGACCTCCGCGCCGCCGTCACCCGCACCCTCGCGCGCGGCGGCAAGGTCCTCATCCCCACCTTCGCCCTCGGCCGCGCCCAGGAAATCATCTACCTCATCGCCCAGCTCCGCGAGCGCGGCGACATCCCCGACGTGCCCGTCTATCTCGACAGCCCCATGGCCCAGGCCATCTCCCGCGTCTTCGAAAACAGCAAGACCTACCTCGACGAAGATTACCACGCCCTGCGCAAGCGCATGGGCTCCATCATGACCGCCAAGTGGCTCACCTTCACCGAGTCCGTCGAGGAATCCAAGGCCATCACCTCGTCCGACAAACCGTCCATCGTCCTCGCCGCCTCCGGCATGTGCGAACACGGCCGCATCCTCCACCATCTCAAGCACGGCATCGAAAACGAACTCAACATCGTCCTGCTCGTCGGCTACCAGGCCGTCCATACCCTCGGCCGCCGCCTCCAGAACGGCGACAAGACCGTCCGCATCTTCGGCGACGAATTCGCCGTCAAGGCCGAGGTCGAATCCCTGCACTCGTTCAGCGCCCACGCCGACCGCACCGAGCTCCTGCGCTACGTCCGCGGCGCCCGCCCCCGCCAGGTCTTCCTCGTGCACGGCGAACAGGACCAGCGCGAGTCCTTCGGCACCCTCCTGCGCGACGAACTCCATCTGGATGTCCACCTGCCCGTCAACGGCGAGGTCGTGGACTTCGCCTGACCCGCGCCATCCCCATGAACGAATCCACCCCGCCCCCCTTCCGCGCCGGCATCGCCGCCATCGTCGGCCGCGCCAATTCCGGCAAGTCCTCCCTGCTCAACGCCCTGCTCGGCGAACCCGTGTCTGTCGTCTCCCCCGTCGCCCAGACCACCCGGCGGCCCGTCCGCGGCATCCTCAACGAGGACGCCCTGCAAATCGTCTTCCTCGACACCCCCGGCATCCGCCAGGCCTCCCACGCCCTCAGCTCCATGCTCAACCGCACCGCCCGCGGCCTCGTCACCGCCTCCGATGCCGTCCTGCTCCTGCTCGACGACTCCCTCCATCCCCAGGACGAAGACCGCGGCTGGATGCAGAAACTCGCCCTCGAAAACGAACCGGTCTTTGCGGTGCTGAACAAAACCGACCTCGGCCTGCGCCGGCGCGCCTACGAAGACGCCTGGGCCGACACCCTCTCGAAACTCCGCTCCCGGGACCCGGCGTTCACCCCCCCGCCGCTGCACTGGTTCGAAACCTCCGCCGCCACCGGCCAGGGTCTGCCCGAACTCCTCGACGCCCTGCGCGCGGCCATGCCCGAATCCCCCCCCCTCTTTCCCCCCGACATGCTCACCGACGACCCGCGGCCGTTCTTCATCGCCGATGTCATCCGCGCCCGGATCAACGCCCGCCTCACCAAGGAACTCCCCCACGCCATCGCCGTCGCCGTGGACCACATCGAAGACGCCGACGACCGCGTGAACGTCAGCGCCACCATCTACGTCGAGAAAAACTCCCAGCGCCCCATCGTCATCGGCAAGCAGGCCAAAATGATCCGCGATATCCGCCATGCCGCGCAAAAGGATCTCGCCGCCATCTACGACAAGCCCCACACGCTCGAGCTCTGGGTCAAGGTCGAACCCAACTGGTCCCGCAACTACTGGCT
>JAHDSS010000156.1 GCA_018432565.1 Kiritimatiellia bacterium | reverse complement strand
TAGACCCCCACGGGCTTGTCCCGTGGGTGAATCAGTTTCCGGTTTTAGACCCCCACGGGCTTGTCCCGTGGGTGAATCAGTTTCCGGTTTTAGACCCCCACGGGCTTGTCCCGTGGGTGAATCAGTTTCCGGTTTTAGACCCCCACGGGCTTGTCCCGTGGGTGAATCAGTTCCTTCGACACCGTCATCCCCCATCCCGCAACCGTCATCCTCCCCCCCCTTCCCCCTCCACGGCCGGATCGGCCTCGCCCTCCTCGCCGTCTCCTGGGTCCTCGCCTGGTCCCGCCTCGACCTGCCCGGCCCCGCCGAACAGCACACCTTCTTCCCCCTGTGGCTCGGATTCATCCTCTTCCTCGACGGCCTCGTGGTCCGCCGCTCCGGCACCTCCCTCGCCACCACCGCCCGCCGCGACTTCCTGTGGATGTTCCCCGTCTCCGCCGTCTCCTGGTGGTACTTCGAATTCCTCAACCGCTCCGTCCGCAACTGGTGGTATCCCGACCGCATGGACTTCGGCCCCGTCCATTATCTGATTTATTCCTCCCTCTGCTTCTCCACCGTCCTGCCCGCCATCTTCGAAATCCGCGACCTGCTGGCCACCTTCCCCGCCCTGCGCCGCCGCTGGTCCGACGGTCCCCGCTGGCGGATGCCCCATGCCGCTCCCGCGGCCTTCCTCCTGGGCGCGCTGCTGCTGCCGCTGGTCGCCCGCCACCCCGACCCGCTCTTCTTCGCCACCTGGGTCGCCCCCCTCCTGCTCCTCGCCGGCGCCCTCGGCCTCGCCCGCATCCAGTCGCCCTTCGATTCCGTCAAGCGCGGCGACTGGACGCCCGTGCTGCTTCTGGCCTGCGCCGCCCTCGTCTGCGGCTTCTTCTGGGAGCTGTGGAACGCCTTCAGCTCCCCCCGCTGGGCCTACGCCGTCCCCTACGTCGACCGCTTCCACCTCTTCGCCATGCCCGCCGTCGGCTACACCGGCTACCTCCCCTTCGGCCCCATCTGCGCCTGCTTCTGGCTCGCCTGGACCCGCCTGATGCGATCGGGGTCAGGCCGTAACAATAAACACGCCCCCTCTCCTCCTGCCCCCCCCGGCCCCGCCCTTGACTCCGCGCCCCCGGCCTGCTAGTTCCAAAGGCGTTGCGACGAAGCCGTACGCCGCGGCGGACGATGCCATGACGATGAACCGAGCCTACTGGAACCGAATGGCCGGGCGCTACGAGTCCGAGATCTTCAGCGTGCTGGAGCACGACCGCTCCGCGCTGATCGCCCGACAGATCCGCCGCTACGCCGGCCCCGCCCGAAACGCCACCGACGTCGGCTGCGGCATCGGCCACTTCCTGCCCCTCCTGTCCGCGCGCTTCCGCCGCATCCTCGCCGTCGATTTCTCCTCCCGCTGCATCGCCCGCGCCCGCCGCCGCCACGTCGCGCTCCCCAACATCGACTTCCGCACCCAGGACCTCGCCGCGCCGGGCGCCACCCTGCCCAAGGCCGACTTCGCCCTCTGCGTCAATGCCGCCATCTCCCCCTCCGCCGCCGTCCGCGGCCGCCTGTTCGATGTCGTCGGCCGCCATCTCCGCCCCGGCGCCCACCTCGTCCTCGTCGTCCCCTCCCTCGAATCCGTCCTCCTGACCGACTTCCGGCTCATCCAATGGAACCGACGCGACGGCCAGCCGCCCGAGCGCGCCGCCGGCGACGGCTTCCGCTCCCTCCGGCCCGTCCGCCGCCCCCGCCTCCATGAAGGCGTCATCCGAATCGACGGCGTCGAAACCAAGCACTACCTGAAAGAAGAAGTCCGGGTGCTCCTCCGGAACCGCGGACTCCGCACCCGTTCCGTCCGCAAAATCCAATACCCCTGGTCCTCCGAATTCACCGACCCGCCCCGCTGGATGCAGTCCCCCTACCCCTGGGACTGGCTCGTCGTCGCCCAGAAATCCCCCGCCTGACGCCTGTGGTGGCCGGTGGTTGGTGGCCGAACCTCTGTCCCCTACTTGGATATTGGATATTGTTCTGTTGGATATTGGATATTGGATATTCCTCCCCCCCTCCCCCCGCTCCCTTCCCCCTCCATTCGTGTCATTCGCTCAATTCGTAGTTGTCTCTTCCCTGGTGGTTGTTGCTCGTTAGTCGTTGATTGCTGGTCTGTCCCCTACTTGGACATTGGATATTGTTCTGTTGGATATTGGATATTGGATATTCCTCCCCGCCTCCCCCATCCTCCCAATCCTGAAAATCCTGCAAATCCTGTCAAAATTCCTTCGCCCGTTCCCCCGTCCCCCTCCTGTTCATCCGTAAAATCCGCAGCTCCCGTCTCCGGCTGACGTGGGCATTGAATTCCGAATCCCCCTCAATCCAGCGGGCTGCGGATCCCCACGCCCGTCTGTTTCGCCGTATGCAGATAAATCTGCGTCGTCGAGACATCCGC
>JAHDSS010000324.1 GCA_018432565.1 Kiritimatiellia bacterium | reverse complement strand
GGTCTGACTGATCCAGACGACGCGGAAGGATTCGAGGATCTGGCGGGCTTCGTCGAGATACAGCCGGGCAATGCCGGGGTTGTGAATGACGGCCAGCAGGTCGTGGGACAGCACGGAGGTGTTGTACCAGTTGAAGGAACCGTCCAGCACGATGCGTTCATCAATGACGCACTGCTTGGAGTGCACGGGGGAATACGGGACGGGGCGGTCGTGAACGCCGTACACCAGCGCGATGGGCAGCCCGGCCTCCTGCAGACGGCGCACCGCGGGCAGCAGCGGACGGTGCAGCTCTTCGTCCCAGGAGCGCTCCCGGGCCGGATCCCCCTGCCAGGCCAGGTGCCCGTTGAGAATCAGGCGCACATACACGCCGCGCCGCCAGGCCTGAATCAGCGCATCCACCACGCTGTCGCCATGCTCCCCGCGCAGTTCCCCGATCAGAAACAGGCACAGGTGGATCGAATGCCGCGCACGGTGGATCTCTGCCAGGATCGCCTGGTGCGGACGGTAGTAGCGGCCGTTGAGCATGGCCGTGCGCCCGAACGTGTAGAGCAGGTTGAAATGCGCGAACGGATCCACTCCGTAGCGCTGGATCACCCCGCCCCGGCAGGCCTGGAAGAGGTTGTCGAGCAGGCGGCAGACGCCCTGCGAGCGGAAGGTCATGCCCGACTCCCAGTTGCTGCCCCAGCGGTCGAAGGTGATGTTGAACGAACCGACGATGGCATCCTCGTCGCCGAACACGATGAACTTGTTGTGCATGTCGGTGGCGACTTCGGCGAGGGGATCCCGAGTGGTGCAAATCTCCCCGAGCAGTTCGATGCCGGCGCGTTTCAGGGCGAGATAGTTGCCGCTGTTGGTCAGGGTCATCTTGCGCCAGTCCACGATGCACTGCACCGGTACGCCGCAGCGGTGCGCATGGATGAGATGGCGGATGAAATCGGCGTCGTCGATGCAGTCCACGCAGACCTGGATGGCGCAGGGGCGGCCGGGCTGGGTCTGGCGGCGCCAGATCATCGCGTCGATCTGGTCGTGGATGTAGCGCTTGGGATGATACGGATGCCACGCCTGCCCCTTGGTGAACTTGGGAATCAGGTTCAGCGAGTCGAAGTGGTGGTTGATGTGGTCCACGTCGCGCTGCAGCTGGCCGGCATCCGCCTCGCGCGTGCGCCACGGGTTGGGCGTGGCCCACTGGTCCGTCACGTGCCGCCGGACTTCGGCGGCGTGGCGGAAATCCGGTCCGTCCATGAAAATGTACTCCAGCCGCGACGGAATGGAACGGCCGTCGTGGTGGAGGAGGTAGGAAAACTTGACGCAGGTGACGTTGCCCTGGTGCATCGGCCGGGGATGGATGAACAGGTCGCGGGTGGCGCGCCGGTGGCGGTCCCATTCGACGTCGCACGGGTCGGTATGGGCCAGGTAGTGCTCGCACGTGCCGTCCTCGTGGAACACCTTGAGGAGAACCTTCACGTTCATGTCCACGCCCCAATGGACATGGAAATGGATGCGGCCCCAGCGCAGGAGAAACAGCTCGCGGAACTCGTTGTGCCGCGCGAAGGGCGCGCTTAGATAGGCCTCGGCGGGAACGGCGTATTGTTCAGCCCATTCCATTCGCCCGCCTCATCGCAGCTCGAATTCCACCAGATAGCCGGTATGGTCGGAGACGCGCCCGTAAACGCCGGGCGTGAACAGTTCCTCTGCGGCGATGGCCCGCAGCCGCGAGCCGGCGTCCAGCCAGATGAAGTCAATGCGCCCGTCGCCCGCCAGCGCCTGCGTGGAATCGGCGCGGGGCTCGTCCCGGAAGACCCGGTGAAAGTCCGCCGGCCGGCGGATCTTCAGAAACTGCTCCTCGTAGGCGCCGGTCTCCACGATGTGCCGGAACGCCTCGCTGCCGGCGGCAATGTTGAAGTCGCCGCACAGCAGGGTGCCGGCGGTGTCCGGAGTCCGGCGCTCCTGCGCCCAGCGGTGCAGGCGGTCGAACTGCGGATAAAATCCGTCGGCCGGCCAGCTCAAATGCGCGCTGAAGACGTTGAGAACTCCCATGAACGGGACGCGCACCTGGGCCATAACAACCTTGCGCGAATGGATGTCATAGGGATCGGTGCTGTCGGAGACATACCCGGCATCCGTGGCGCCAAACGGATGGCGGCTGAGAATGGCCACGCCTTCCCGGTAGCGGTCGAATCCCAGGTGGGACCAGTCGGTGTGCAGGTGATACGGCCGCGGGAGCTGGTCGTTGAGAATGCGCGCGGCGTTGGTCGCCCAGTCCCCCGCCCCGCCGTTCCAGTCCTCCCCGACTTCCTGCAGGCAGACGAGATCTATCCTCCGTTCGCGGATGGCGCGGGCAACGGTGGCGAGCTTGGCCGCCGCGTCCTCTTCCTGCCAGGTGTGCAGATTCAGGGTAAGCACCTTGAGGGTGTCGCGCCGCACAAGGTAATTGCCGCCGCCGTGGTTGTCCCAGACGGTGCCGCTCCGCGTGCGGCATTCCACGGCGAACTCGACGCGGTAGGCCTGCGGCAGGGGCAGGCGCGCGGCCCAGACCCCCCACCCGTACCGGTTGGGATTGCGCGCGTTGCTGCCTGCACTGCGGTCCCAGTGGTCGCGGCGGAAGTAGGCCGGCGTTTCCTGCGCCGTGGCCCAGCCGTCCGTGGTCCAGTGGATTGTCACCGATTCCGGGTCGATTGCCTGGCGCACCGCCACTTCCAGCGGCAGCGATACCATGGCCGCCGGCAGATGCGGCCGGCAGCCCGTGACGCGCACGTCCACCGGCTCAAAAACGATCACCCCCGAATCCGCGTCCGATTGATAATTGCGGCCGTGGCGGCTGTCCCAGTACCGCTCCCCGCCGTGTTCCAGGCAGGCGGCAAAGCGGATGTTGCCGGGAATGGACGTCTCGATCGTCAGGGGCAGCGCGAGATCCGCCACCCACACCTCGTCGCCTCCGTCCAGTGCGCAGCGGAAGTCCGCGGGGGATTCCCGCCAGTTCCCGTCTTCGCCGCACCAGTGGATGGCCACCCGCTTGCCAAAGCCCAGATTCCGGACCCGCACCGCGAACGACAGTTCCTGGAAGGTCCCGTTGACCGTCCGGGAAATCATGTTCCGGACATAGATAAAGCGGAGAAGCGCCATGTCCGGACCGCCGCCTACCCTTCCCGGATGTCGGCCGGCAGCTCCCGCTTGAGAGCCGTGTTCACCTCGTTCTGGAACGCGTTGGCCTGCTCGTCGGTCAGCGTGCCGGTGTTCGACCGGTAGGTAAAGGCATACGCCATGCTTTTACGCCCGGCACCGAGGTTCGGGCCTTCGTAGATGTCGAAGAGCTCGATGCGTTCCAGTTCCGCCGGGGCGGCGGCGCGCGCCACCTCCAGCACCCGCTCGTGGCGCACATCCGCCGCCACGATCAGCGCCGCATCGCGCCGGATGCTCGGATAACTCGGCGGAGGGGTCAGTCCTTGCATTGTAGCCAAATCCTGGACAACCGGCTTCACGGCCGTTTCCAGAAGGCCCACGGGCTCATGAATGCGCCACTCCCGAGCGATCGCCGCATTCAACAGCCCCAGCCAGCCGACCGATTCGCCGTTCACAAGGATGTCCATGCCCCGCCCCGGTTCGCTCCATGGCCGGTCGGCGGGCCGAAGCGCCGCTCCGCGCAGCTTCAGCGCCGCCGCGGCCTGCTCCCACAGCCCTTTGATCCACAGAAACATCTCCAGCTCCCCCGCCGGCCGGAAGGTGTCCAGCCCCGTGCGTCCCGCCGGCCCCAGCAGGCCGACGGCCACGTGTTCCTCCTCCGACGGCGCGCCGCTGGCGTCCAGCCGGAACACCCGGCCGGTCTCGAAGAACGCCGTTTCGGAAATCTGCCGCGACACATTCAGGCCGATGGTTTCCACCATCTGCGGCAGCAGGGCGTCGCGCATCACCGTATGGTCCGCCGTCAGCGGATTGGCCAGCCGGACGCGGCGCGCGGCGCTGTCCTTGTCGAACAGATCCAGCAGACCCTCCGCCAAAAAGCTGTAGTGCATGACCTGCTGCAGACCCAGGCCCGCCAGGATTTCGCGAAGCCGGGCCTGCGCCTGCGCCGGCGAGTCGTCGGCCTCCGGCACGATGGTCGCCATGGGCCGGACCGGCGGCAGTTCCTTCAGGTGCAGCCGCGCGTATTCCTCGATCAGATCCGCCTCGCGCGTCAGGTCCTC
>JAHDSS010000602.1 GCA_018432565.1 Kiritimatiellia bacterium | reverse complement strand
GGAAGGAGCAGCAGGGCGAGGAGGAGCAGGGCGATCCACCACAGGTGGCGGTGAAGGGCGCCGCGGACGGGGAACTCGTATCCGCAGATGGGGCAGCGGTTCTCGTTGGAGGGGACCTCCATGCCGCACCCAGGGCATTCGCGCGAGGGGAACGAGCCATGGGGATCAATGCGCATGTTCTCAGGATACCGCCGGACAGGGGCGCGGCGCAAGGAGACAGCGCGAAGCCCCGGTCCGGAGAAGGCCGGAGCCGGTGCGCCGGGGGGTGAAAAGAAAAGGCCCGCCGGGCGGCTGGTGCCGCTCCGCGGGCCTTTCGCCGGGAGGGGGATTACTCGCGGCGGCTTTCCTCGCCCTTTTCGGCCATGGCGGCCTTGCGGGAGAGACGGACCTTGCCGTTGTCCTCGACGGACAGGACCTTGACCCAGATCTCTTCGCCCATCTTCACGACGTCATCCGTGCGGTTGACGCGGAAGTCGGCGAGTTCGCTGATGTGGACGAGGCCTTCCTGGCCGGGCAGGAACTCGGCGAAGCAGCCGAAGTCCTTGATGCCGGTGACGGTGGCGCGGTAGATCTTGCCTACCTCGGCCTCCGCGGTGAGGGCTTCCACTTCGCGCAGCGCCGCCTCCAGGTTGTCCTTGTTGTTGGAGAAGATGGAGACCTTCCCGGAGTTGTCGTCGTCGATGTCGATCTGGGTGCCGGTGGTTTCGGTGATGCGGCGGATGTTCTTGCCGCCGGGGCCGATGAGGGCGCCGATCTTTTCCGGATTGATCTGGACAACGACGATGCGCGGCGCGTAGGGCGAGAGGTCCTCGCGGGGCGCGGGGATGGCCGCCAGCATCGTGTCGAGAATCTGCTGGCGGGCCTTTTCGGCGCGGTCGAAGGCGCCGGCCACGAGGTCCCATTCCAGGCCGCGGAGCTTCAGGTCCACCTGGAAGCCGGTCACGCCCTTGCGCGTGCCGGCGACCTTGAAGTCCATGTCGCCGCAGTGGTCTTCGGCGCCGAGGATGTCGGTCAGCAGGACGGGCTTGTGGCCTTCGCCGGTGACGAGGCCGATGGAGATGCCCGCGACGGGATTCTGGATGGGCACGCCGGCATCCATCAGGGCGAGGGTGCCCGCGCAGACGGAGGCCATGGAGGAGGAGCCGTTGGAGCCCATCACCTCGGAGACCACGCGCACGGAGTACGGATAGTCCTTGGGAACCATCGGCTCGATGGAGCGCTCGGCGAGCGCGCCGTGGCCGATTTCGCGCCGGTTCAGGCCGCCGAGGCGGCGGACTTCGCCGACGCAGTAGGGCGGGAAGTTGTAGTGGAGGGTGAACCGCTTGGAGGTGTCCCCGCCGGTCAGGCCGTCGAGGTCCTGCTCGTCGCGGCCGGTCCCGAGCGTGACCACGGCCATCGCCTGGGTCTCGCCGCGGGAGAACAGGGCCGAACCGTGCACGCGCGGCAGGATGCCCACATCCGCCACCAGCGGGCGCAGCTGATCCATCGCGCGACCGTCCATGCGCTTGCCTTTTTCCAGGACGCCCTTTCGGACGATCTCGATTTCCACCACGTCGAAGAGCTTCTTGAACAGCTTGTCCGTCATGATCTCTTCGCCGTAGACCTCCTGCATCCGGGCAAAGGCGGCGTCGAACACCTTGGACATCTTGGCCTGGCGCTCGAGCTTTTTGACGGTGAAGAGGGCTTCTTCGAGATCGGCGCCGGCAAGTTCGCGCAGCTTGGCGACCTGCTCGGCGTCCGGCAGCGTTTCGGTGAACGTCTTGGGGGCCAGGCCCATTTTTTCGCGCAGCTCGGTCTGGGCGTCGCAGATCCGGGCGACGGCTTCGTGGCCGAACTTCATGGCGGCGACCATGTCGTCGTTGGGCACTTCCAGCGCGGATCCTTCGATCATGACCGGCAGGTCGCGGCGGCCCACGTAGATCAGATCAATGTCGGAGTCCTTCATCTGGACGTGAGTGGGGTTCAGCAGGAACTGGCCGTTGACGCGGCCGACGCGCACGGCGCCGATGGGGCCAAGGAACGGCAGTTCGCTGAGCATGAGGGCCGCGGAGGCGGCATTGATGCTGAGGATGTCGCTCTCATGTTCGCCATCCACGGTGAGCAGGGCGTTGTTGACCTGGACCTCGTTGTAGAAGCCTTCGGCGAAGAGGGGCCGAATCGGGCGGTCGGTCATGCGCGCCGTGAGGATTTCCTTCTCGGTGGGGCGTCCTTCGCGCTTGAAGTAGCCGCCGGGGAAGCGTCCCGCCGCGTAGAACCGTTCGCGGTATTCCACCTGCAGCGGGAAGAAATCAATGCCTTCGCGCGGCTTCTGGGAGTTGGTGACGGCGGAGAACACCATGGTTTCGCCGAGCTGGCAGGTGGCCTGTCCGGCCGCCTGGCGGGCCAGCAGACCCGTTTCGAACGTCATCGTTTTCTCGCCGAGGGCGACGCTGACGGAGGTCGTATTCTTCATTTCTTGCTTTCCTTCTTCCTTGCTGTCTTCTTCTGTCTTGTCACATGGATGCGCGAGGGAGCGCGCGGCGGGCGGGCCGTCGCGGCTCAATGAAGGAAGGAGCGGGGGGCTCGTCCATCCACGGCCGCCGGGGGCCGCCCGCGGGGGAGGAAGCCGCCCCCGCGCGGGGAGGGCATCCCCCGGGGAGGCTAGCGGCGCAGGCCGAGCCGTTCGATCAGCTTCTGGTAGCGGGCGAGATCCGAATCCCGCAGGTAATCCAGCAGGCGCCGGCGCTTGCTGACCATGAGAATCAGGCCGCGACGGGAATTATGGTCGCCTTTGTGCGATTGAAGATGTCCGGTCAGGTCCGAGATCCGCTTGGTCAGGAGGGCGACCTGAACCTCGACGGATCCGGTGTCCTTCTCGTGCTGCTGATATTCCTGCCTGATTTCCGCTTTGACTGAACTGTCGATCATAGGGGTGAATCCAACTTTTCTGCTTTGACTTCTCTGGTTGATTGAACGCCGGACTATACGGACGGCGCGGAGGGGATGCAAGGAAATTTCCGGGCGGGAATTTTCACGGTGCGGCGGAGCCGCAACCAAAAGAATCGGAACCCAAGGGGACAGCCAAGCAGGAAAACAGGAAACACAGGAACACAGGAAAACCTCGAAATGGAGGGCTGGAGGGGCAGGCTCTGTCCTGCCCGGTTTCCGGCTTGTCAATATAGCCTCGTAAAAACGTGCACAAAAAAGATGGAGTTGGCAGATAATAGTACGGCGCCGCCGGAATCCAGGGGCTTGCTCCCCGGGGGGCGGCATGGCACAGTGACAAAGGTTTCACTGATCACTCAACCCCCGCCGCTTTGCGGCGTTTGGAAAGGATGCACGTCATGAACGAACTGATTGCCCAGCTGGTTGGCCAACTCGGGATCAACGAAAGCCAGGCGGGGGGCGGGGCCGGGCTGCTGTTCAAGCTCGCGAAGGAGAAACTGGGCGGGGATTTTTCCAAGGTGACCGGCGCGCTTCCCGGCGTGGCGGAGCTGATCCAGAAGGCGCCGGCCGAGGGCGGCGCGTCCAAGCTGATCGGCGGCCTCATGGGGTCGCTCGGGGGCAAGGCGGAAGGGCTGGCATCGCTGGCGTCGCTGGCGGGCGGATTTTCCAAGCTGGATCTCGATCCCGGAATGATCAGCAAATTTGTTCCGGTCGTGCTGGATTTCGTCAAGACCAAGGCAGGGGGTGACGTGGTCGGCCTGCTGAACAAGGTATTGAAGGCATAAAGCGGCTACGGGGGGGGCGGACGCGCGGCATTTCGGCCATGGGCCGGAGTGCTGCGTTTTGCTTGCGGATTGGATGGAAGGGGACATGATTCACCTAAAAAGAGACAATCTGACACACAAAAGAGGTCAAAAACAAGACAATATGGCCCATATACTCTTGACTTTTGTCCGGTATTTTGCATTGTACTCATCGGTCATAATATACATAACCAAATGAATAAGAAATAATAATATAGATTCATATCTGCCGATGGTTTCAGGGGGGGCTTAATTGGCATGGGGAATGCTCACAAGAGGGTGGAAAAGGCAAATGGAAGCCAATCCAGACAGAAAGGAGAGCAGAAGCCATGTTTGAATTCGTTACCGCAGGTCCTCCGAGTCCGTGGACCTTGTTTGAAGAGCTGGAATCGCTGCAGTCGGACATGAACCGCCTGCTGTCGGCGCCGGAAGCCCGGCCGGGACGCCGGAGCCGCACGTCGTATCCGCCGTTGAACGCCTGGACATCGGAGGAAGGGTTGACGCTGGATGCGGAACTGCCGGGCGTGGACCCGGCGGAGGTGGATATTTCCGTGGTGGGCGACGAGCTGTCGCTGCGCGGAAAGGTCAATGTCCGGGAACCGGCCGAGGGCGAGACGGTTCTGCGTCGCGAGCGCCCCGCCGGAGAATTCCAGCGGACGCTGCAGCTGCCTTTCCGGGCCGATACCGGCGCCGTGAAGGCCACGTTCAGGAACGGCATTCTCCGGATCCGGATTCCGCGGTCCGAAGAGGAAAAGCCGCGGAAGATCGCCATTGAATCGGCCTGAGGCCCGAAAGGAGGAAGCATCATGAGTGAAACAAAGGTCATGCCAAACGAAGCGTCCGTGCCGTCGCCGGAGAGCGAAGCCGTCTTCGTGCCCCGCGTGGACATCCGCGAGACGGCGGATCATTTCGAGGTCGTCGCGGACATGCCGGGCGCGGATGACAAGTCGGTGGAAGCCACGGTGCAGAACCGCGTGCTGACGATTGAAGGCTGGAGCTGTCCGGAAAAGCCCGAGGGGCATGAGCCCTTGGGGCAGGAATTCGGCGGCGGCCGCTACCGCCGGGATTTCACCCTGCCGGATTCGGTGGAGGTGAACGGCATCCGGGCGCGGGTGCGCAACGGAGTGCTGTCCGTGCGGATCCCCAAGAAAGAGGACGTGAAGGCCCGCCGGATCCAGGTGACGGGCTGACGACGAAATGGATCACCACACACAGGAAGGAGGCGACAACATGAGCATCAAGGACATGGTTCCCCGGTTCGGACGCAAGCCCCTGCCTGTACGGCAGGAAGAGGCGGATCCCTACCGGGATTTCCAGCGGCAGATGAACCGCCTGTTCGACGACTTCTTCGGCGACTTTCTGCCGGCCGAACGCCCTGACGGGCCCGGGTGGGCGCCGGGGGCGTTCGTGCCGCGCGTGGACGTGGCCGAGACGGACACGGAGGTGAAGGTGACGGCCGAGCTGCCCGGGATGGACGAGAAGGACATCACGGTGGAGCTGCAGGACGGCGTGCTGACCCTTCGCGGCGAAAAGAAGTCCGAACAGGAGGAGAAAGGAAAAAACTGGTTCCGCCGCGAGCAGAGCTGGGGCGCGTTTCACCGCGCCATCGAGCTGCCGGCCGGCGTGGAAGCCGACCAGGCCAAGGCGCAGTTCAAGAAGGGCGTGCTGACCTTCACGGCGCCGAAGCGGCCGGAAGAGCAAGCCAGGCGCCAGCGGGTGGCCATCGAGGCCGGCTAGGCGGACGCCGGCGCACCCGGGCCCCGGAGATCCCGGGGCTTTTTTGTTGCATTCCCGTGCGCCTGTCGCGAAGCGGGGAGAAACTGCCGATGGCCTTCGTGGCACGCGGCTCCTGTCGCGTGCGGTTGAAAGGACCCGCGCGGGACGGGAGCCCCGCGCTACGAGGGCCAATTCCGGCGACACCTGATCGCAGATGCACCCGTGGGGAGAAGGGGCGGGGGATTTGGTTCGGATTCTTGTGCCGGATCGGAAGGATTTGATAGGATGCCCCCTGATCCAGGAGCCATCCGGCGGCGGCCGGAAGAATCGAGAGGGTGCGAATGAGGACGAGGACAGCGTGGCGGGCGGTGTGTGCGGCGGTTTTCCTGAGCGGCGGTGCGGGGGCGTGGGGCGAATTTGTCCAGGGGGAGATCAGCGGCTGGACGGCCACGACGGGAATGGACACCAACCGCGCGTTTGCGGGCGACCTGGTCTGGTCCGTGACGCTGACGAGCACGGCGACCCGGGCGGCGTCGCAGTTCCAGTTCACGCAGACAACCAATTGGACTCCGCAGTGGGGCACCGGCACTTCTTCGACCAACGCGGCGGTGAACAGCACGATTGGCCAGGCCCATGGTGATCTGGACAGCAGCAGCCCGGGCAATCTGACCTTCGCCGAAACCAGCGGGATGAAATACACGTTCCGGCTGGACGGCGATTCGACCTGGTGGTACCGGCCCTACACGATCCAGGCCACGACGAATGATCCGGTGTCGGTGTCCTCGGTGTCCGACGACAGCGCGACGGCGGGCACAAACCCGGTGACGGTGACGGCGACGCTGGGCGCGGCGCCGGGCGGCGAGCAGGTGTATGCGCGATGGACGACGAACGATTTCGGGGTCAGCGCGCTGGCCACGGCGGAGGTCTCGGGCACGACGGCGACGATCACGATCCCGGGCATGCCCTCCGGCCGGACGGTGACCTATTATGTGCTGACCAGCACGATGCCGACCAACGTCCTCCAGGCGAACTGCGACCTGTGCACGCTGCGGGCGAACAACGCCGGCGGGACGAACTACGCCTACCTGGTGGGCGAGGCGGAGCCGGTGTTCGGCAACTGCTGGCATTATCCGGCCAACGCCGAACCCGTCGGGGCCTACATGCGCAATCCGCGGCATCCCTATGCCTCGAACGATGTGGTGATCTACACCGGCAACCAGTTCGCGGGGGACGGCAACGCGGCAGACCAGAGCGGCGGGACGCTCTACTACCGCCTGGCAGGCGCGGGGGGCTGGAGCAGCGCCGCGCTGACGTTCGACTCCGAGGCGGAAAACAACAAGTACTGGCGCGGGGCGATCGCGGCGGGCACCTTCGGCAAGACCCAGACGGTGGAGTATGTGCTGGCGGTGACCTATACCGATCGGGACACGACCTACCTGGGCGCCAGCGGCACCGCCAGCCAGACCTTCGCCACGCTGCCCGCGGCGCAGGCGGAACCGTTTGCGTTCACCTACGGCGACGATCCGGGGCTGGAGCCGGGCTTTGTCTATCACGGCGGCAACGCGGTGCGCATCGGCAGTGATTCGGTCCAGATCTGGGTGAAGATCGGCTATGAAGCGACCAACGGCTATCGCTGGGCGGACCACGCGGAGGTGCGCTATGTGGTGACCAACGAATCCATGAGCCCGACATCGCGGCAGGGGGTGACGCGGCTGAGCCGGCTGGAAACCAAAGGGACGGCCCCGGAGGACCTGGTTCTGACCAATGCCATGACCTACAGCCATTCGGAAAACGATCCGAGCGAGAACGGCAACGCGATGTGGTGGGTGGCGACGATCCAGAACAGCGAGCTGACGAACGCCGAGGCCCGGCTGCAGTACCAGGTGGTCGCGTGGAATTCCGCCACGAACGGAGGCAACGGGGTGGTGCGCAAGGCGGAATACCAGGCCGACGGCGCCAACGACGAAATCTTCGAGTACCGGATGTTCAGCGGCGGGTCGGGAGCCCTGACCGTCAACGGGCAGAACGCCGACTACACCACCACGAAGTTCTTCCTCGACGAGGGCGAAAGCGAAACCGCGACCCTCACGGTAAAATACACGCCGGAGGACGCCGGGGCGACCAGCGTCGAGGTTTTCTCCAACGTCGGAAGGCGCGATCTCGTGGACGGCGACTGGGACTCCGACGGGGTGCCGGACGGCATCCGGCCGCCGGACGGCAACCTGATCACCACGAACGACACGACGGCCTATTTCGCGGCGTTTCCGATGGCGTGGGACGCGGGCGAAGGGGCCTATGTCTGGACGACGAACGTCGGCCGGTGCGGGGCGTACCGCCTGACGGCGCGCTATCACGCCAGCGGCCAGACCGGCACGAACTGGACGTGGTACAGCTCCGAGGGGCGCCGCGACCACGCCATCGTGGTCTCGCCGAAGAAGGTCCTGCAGCAGACGATGTACGAGCTCAACACGCTGACGGTCAAGGCCAGCAACAACACCGAGACCGGCCGCAGCACCTTCGACGACCTGATCGATCCGCTGGTCGCCAGCAACGCGAACACGTTCAACGAATTCAGCATCGAGTACCTCAACAAGCTCCAGGCCAACTGCCTGTGGTTCCAGCCGATCCATCCGGCCGGCATCGACCGCTCGGAGGACGATCCGTCCACCGGATTGCGCTACAATCCGGGCAGTCCGTACGCGACACGTGACTATTTCGCGGTCAACCCCTACTTCGGGCGTGCGGGCGGCACCAATGAGGCGGCCGCCCTGGCGGAGTTCACGAACTTCGTGGCGCATTGCGACCGGGGGACGAACCGGCTGGGGAGCAGCAATGTCATCGGCACGATCAACGTGATGCTCGACGGCGTGTTCAACCACACCTCGTGGGACGCGGAGTTCGGGGAGATGGGCGTGGAACTGGGCTTCTGCACCAACAAGGACGACCGCATCGGGTGGTTCCGTCCGCAGTGGTATTCCTACTGGCAGGACTACGGCGAGCCGGCGACCTACTACCACACGGCCTGGAGCAACGACATCGCCACCGCGCCCGACCGCGGCGATTTCGGCAAGTGGGCGGATGTCGCGGAGCTGTACTACGGCAAGTACTCGGCCCTGGTGCGGCACAATCCCGACAACAACTCCGACTACCTCAACGAGGAGGATGTGTACGACTTCGCGGGCATGAGCACGAACACGATGGATCTGTGGCGCTACATCGGCCGGTACACGGAGTACTGGCTGGAAAAAACGGGCCACAGCCTGAGCAACCGGCCGGGGCAGGTGGATCCCGCCACCGGCGTGGCCTACGACGACTACGGCATCGACGGCCTGCGCTGCGACTTCGGCCAGGGCCTGCCGCCGCAGCTCTGGGAATACATCATCAACCGCACGCGTTCGATGAAATGGAACTTCCTGTTCATGGCCGAGACGCTGGACGGCGGCGTGCCGGGCTACCGCTCCAACCGCCACTTCGACATCCTCAACGAGAACATGGTCTTCCAGTTCACGCAGGCGCACCTGAGCGATCCGGGCAGCCTGCGCACGCAGCTCGAAAACCGCCGCACGGCCTACAACGGCGGGGCGATCCTGCTGAACCTGACCGGCCACGACGAAATCATGCCGTGGAGCGATCCGTGGGTGACGGCGTCGCGCTACGCCATGGTGTCGGCCGTGGCGGGCGTGCCGATGATCTTCTACGGCCAGGAGCAGGGCATCGGGCCCTACGCAGGCACCGCGGACAAGTGGACGGGATTTGCCGATTTCGAGCTGAACTTCGGCAAGTACATTCCGCATTTCAAGCGCTGGAACAAGCTGCGCGTGTGGGAGGAGCCGCCGCTGGACGCCGCCTCGCGCGAGATGGCGCAGTGGCACGGACGGGTCAATTGGGCGCGGCTCAACAGCCCAGCCCTCCAAAGCCCCAATCAGTATTTCCTGAGCCGGACCGGCGGGGGCGACAATTCCAAAATATTTGCCGTGGCGAAGTACGAGGCGGCCGGCGCGGTCTCCAACGGCCAGGACGCGGTGCTGGCGTTTGCGCTGTTCGTGAACGACGGCGACCATTCCGGCGCGGGCGACACCTACGACCTGACCGGCTGCTGGGATCTCCTGGGCCTGCAGAACAGCACCGGGGTGTACTACAATGTCCGGAACCTCGCGGCGAGCGACGCCCTGGCGGAGGTGTGGGACACGCCGAAAACCGGCGCTGAGCTGTATGCCGGCGGCATTTACGTCGGCTTCGACTCCGACGACACGGGCAACATCTACGACGACGGCCACATCGTGCAGTACCTGAAGATCGAGGAAGCCCCCGCGCCGGGCACGGCCACATCCAACTCGCCGGCGGCGGTGCCGTATGCGTGGCTCGACACGTACTACGGCAGCGGCCACAGCCCGGCCGAATACGAAGTCCTGGCGATGCAGACCGCCTCCAACGGCGTGATGGCGGTCTGGCAGATGTACGTGGCGGGCCTCGACCCGACGGACGAAGAGGCCGTCTTCGACATGGCGACGGAATCCGACTCCGTCGGGGCGCGGATCGCGGTGACGGCGGCGGACGGCCGCGCCTACCGCGTGGAATACCTCGACGGCGAACTGACGGTGAACCCGCAGGTCTGGAGCGGATTCCTGGCCAACGGCGCGTGGACGAACACCGAGCCGTACACCAACCGGCACGTGTTCTTCGACAACGGCGCCGCCACCAACAGCGGCGTGCCGGTCCAGACCCAGCGCTATTACCGCATCGAGGTCTGGCTGCCGTAAGAGAGCGAGTATTCAGGATTCAGAAGTCAGAATGGGTCTGTTTGCAGGAATGGAACCGGGCCTCCTTGGTCCCCGCAAGACGGAGAACTGAAGCATGTGGATTCTGCGCGGATTGCTGGGGATGGGGGTGCTGCTGCTGGCGGCGTGGGCGCTGAGCGAGAACCGCCGCCGGGTGGATTGGAAGGTGGTGGCGTGGGGCGTGGGCCTCCAGTTCGGCATTGCGCTGTTGCTGGTGCACGTGCCGCTGTTCCAGCGGATCCTGATGGTCCTCAACCGGGGCGTTTCGGCGATCGAGCG
>JAHDSS010000302.1 GCA_018432565.1 Kiritimatiellia bacterium | reverse complement strand
GCTGATTTGCGGCCGGGTAGTGGTACGCGATCCACAGCTTGCGAATGGAGACAAGGCCCTGTGATTCCAGCCAATGGTTGGTCATGCCGCTTTGCGTGGCCATGGTGCGGGAGAGGTGCCAGTATCCCTTGCGGCTGAGGGGGGACTTCAACCCCATGAGTTCACACACATGCCGGGCGTACACCATCGCCTGCACCACTACGGCTCGCCCGCAGCGGGCGAGCCGAGGGTGATGTGACGTTCAATTCCTTGACCGCCACGCAATATGTGATACTATAGTGGCACTATGAAAACCGAGCTTGTTACCACGCTGAAGCGGCAGGCCACGCGCCTGATCGCAGAACTAAAGGAAGATCCGACTCCTGTGTTGATTACGGAACATGGACGTCCGGCGGCCTATCTGGTCAACGTCGCCAGCTACGAAGAACAGCAGGCGCGCATGCAAATCCTGGAAGGCATTGCCCGCGGCGAGCGCGCATTCCAGCAAGGCCGTACCTTGAGCCATGAGCAGGCTACAAAACGGATGAAGCGATGGCTCGCCTAATCTGGACCGAGCCGGCGATCGCTGACCTAGAGACCATCGCGGACTATATTGCCCTCGACAAGCCGGATGCCGCCACTCGTTATGTCCATCAGGTATTCGCGGCAGTCGAACGGCTGATGCGATTTCCCAAATCCGGCGCCCGAGTGCCGGAGATACCTCATTTGCCCTATCGGCAGGTTGTCGTGGCGCCTTGCCGGATATTTTACCGGTTAGAGAGAGTAGACATCCTGATTGTATTCGTCATGCGAGGCGAACAGCGGTTGCGGGAGATCGATTTGACCGAAAGAGACTAGGAATTGAAGCGGGTCGCCGGGACTGACCGGTGGGGGCCAGTCCCAGCTCCCACACCACCGGACATGCGGCTCCGCATCCGGCGGTTCAGAGGATTTCCCCGATAAAGGTCCTAATCCGCGAAATCCGTATATTCCGTAGCTGGTTGGTGGTTGATGGTTGGTGGTTGGCCGGACCTCGGACTTCGGATCTCGGACCTCGTCTGTCCCTTCCCCCCCCTCCTTTCCTTCCTGTTTTCCTGGGTTTCCTGTTTTCCTGCTTATCCCCCTCTCCATTTTCATGAGTTCATGAGTTCTGATTAATTTGGTTGCGGCTTTGCCGCGCTGTGGCTTCTCGTGTTTTTTGTGGCCCTGCTTCTTTGGTTGCGGCTCCGCCGCGCTGGGTTCTCTGTGGCGAACAGGCTGTTCGATCCGCCGCGCCCAGCGGGCGCAGCTACAGTCGCGGCGGTCTCGGCGAGACCGCCCTACCTTCCCCCATCCGTGCAATCCGTGCAATCCGTAGCTGGCTGTTCCGGCTGTTCGATCCCGGCTCACCCGGAGGGTTCGCCCTACCTGCCCCCCATTCGTGTGATTCGTAGCTGGCTGTTCCAGCTGTTCGGCTGTCCGATCCCGGCGATCTCGGCGAGACCGCCCTGCCGTTCCGATCCCCTATCCGTACTACTATCCATCCACTTCTTGTTGTTCATGCACGTTTTCGTTCCAACACATTGCCCACATACAAGTTGAGATGCTCATTTTTATAGGCAAGCCAAACGAAAACCCTCATGGCCACCAAAAACACCAAAAGACACAAAGACTACATCGCATTGGTTGTTGATTTCCATTCAAGGCTCCCCTTTTTGTGGCTTCTCGTGTTTTTCGTGGCCCT
>JAHDSS010000268.1 GCA_018432565.1 Kiritimatiellia bacterium | reverse complement strand
TGTAGCGGCCGATGCGGAGGGCGGTGCCGGGGGGCTCGCCGACGGCCTCGACGCGGTCGGCGCCGAGGTCGCGGAAATCGGGGGCGTAGCGGGAGGAATCCGAGTTGAAGTGGCAATGCCAGGTGCCCGGGGAGGGGAAGGGGATGGGGAAGGCCTCGGTGTCATAGTCCACGGCCGAGAAGTTGGCCACGACCACCACCGGGTCGTCGGGGCGGTCGGCGTGCCAGCGGACATAGGCAATCAGGTTGAGATGGTTGTCCAGGTGGATCACGCGGACGCCCGCGCCGCGGAGGCCGGGGGCGGCGCCGTCGAGGTTGCGGCGCAGGCGGATCAGGTCGCGATAGGCCTGGACGATTCCGGCATGGGAGTCCAGCCGTTCCCATCGCAGGGGGGTGTCGTCGTGGAAGGGCAGGGTTTCGTGCAGTTCCTGCCCCTGGAAAATCATGGGGATGCCGGGGGTGGTGAAGACGACGGCGGCGCCGAGCAGGGCGCGCTTGCGCGCCCAGATGCTTTCGGGATCCTCCGGATGGATCATGGACGGCACGCGGCTGCGGTTGTCGTTCATCGTGGCGATGTAGTCGTGGGCCTCGGTGAAGATCACGCGATGGAAGCCGGGCCAGTCGGTGAGCGTGCCGGCGACGGTATCCATGTCGCGTTCGGGGTCGCGGGCGGTGGCGAGCTGCTGGAAGAGGGCCCATCGGTGGCCGACATCCCATTGGGCCTGGAAGCCGATGTCGTGGTCGAAGGCGTGGTCCTCGGCGATGCGCAGGACGTGCGGCCGGGTGCGTTCCATGCCGGCGTTGATGTCGTGCAGCAGCTCGAGGCCCTGGGGATTGGCGCCCTGGTCGGTGTGGAGAATGTGATAGACGGAATCCCAGCGGAAGCCGTCGAGGCGGTATTCATCGGTGAACATCTGCACCTGGTCGCGGATGAAGTCGCGGATTTCGGGGCGGCCGTAGTCGGGGCGGGTGGAGCCCCAGGGGGTGTGGATGCGGTCGTCGCAGTAGAAATAAATACCGCCGAGATCGTTCTCGCTCCAGCCGTCGAAGTGCCACAGGTCGAGATCGGTGGGGCCGTAGTGATTATGGACCACGTCGGCGAAGACGGCGATGCCGCGGGCATGGGCGGCGCGGACGAAGCGCTTGAAGGCATCGGGGCCGCCGTAATCGGTTTCGATGGCGAAGAGGTCGGAGGGGTTGTAGCCCCAGCTGCGGCCGCCGGGGAATTCGTTGACCGGCATGAGCTGGATGGCGTTGATGCCGAGATCGCGCAGGTAGTCGAGGCGCGGGATGGCGTCGTCGAACGCGGCGGGCGGGGGGAGGCCGGCGAAGGTGCCGATGTGCAGCTGATAGAGCACCAGGTCTTCGCGGGGGATGGCGGGCGGGGCGTCGCCGTTCCAGGCAAAAGCGGCGGGGTCGTACAGAATGGAATCGCCGATGGAATGCCCGACACGGCGCGCGCGCGGATCGCGCTTCCACAGATTGCCGTTGAAGACGTACTTGTATCGGTGACCTTCGCGGGCGGCGGGCAGGGCGAGGAACCAGACGCCGTTGGCGGCCTCGGGGGCCATGGGGACGGGCTGCCAGCCGGTGAATTCGCCCGCGACGGCGGCGGAATCGGCAAACGGCGCCCAGACGCGGAAGACGGCGCCGCTGGCGGTCGGGAATGCGCCGAGGGGCGGCGTCGGCTGGGCCCGGGCGGCAACCGACAGAAGAAAGGCGGGGATCCAGACGGCGCAGAACCGGTTCATGGACCGACAATAGCCGTGGCCATATCCGGATGACAAGTTGGATCGGATCGAACAGCCGAACAGCCAACTACGAATGGCACGAATGTCACGAATGGGGCATACCCATCCTTGGCGACTGCACGTCTTGGCGTGAACCGGCTGTTGGGATCGGGATTTGAACCACAGAGGACACAGAGGGGCACAGCGCGGCAAAGCCGCAACCAAATTAATCAGAACTCATGAACTCATGAAAATGGAGAGGGGGATAAGCAGGAAAACAGGAAACGCAGGAAAACAAGACAGGCTAAGAGCAATCCCGGAAATGAATTAG
>JAHDSS010000133.1 GCA_018432565.1 Kiritimatiellia bacterium | reverse complement strand
GAGGCCCGGATCCGGGTGCGGATCTACCGCGACCTGTTGGCGCTGCTGGACATTGCCGAACGCCTGACCCTCGACCTGTCCGGCCATCGGGATCGCTACGGACTGGAATGGAACAGCCTTGCCCGGCAAATTGCCTGCCATTACAATGCCGACCTGCTGGAATTGATTCCCCAACTGCAGGACAAAATCATGTCCAAGGAAGGCGCCCACGGCCTGCCCAAAGGCCTGTATCGCCACCTGCTGGACTTTGCCGGGGAGTGCGATGCTTTTCTCAAAGCGGCCCGGCGGATCCGCGACGCCGCCCCGGACGGCTTGGAGTCGGGCTTCATGGACGCCTGCGAGCGTTTCAAGCAGGCCTGTGTCGAAATGCGCCAGCAGATCTGCATTTTCGAAAATGAACGCGGTGCCGGCGAAGAAAGCTTCTTCGAATAGTCCCACTCCGCTGCCTTTCCTTTCCTACGTCTCGAAATTCACAATTCACAGGCTGACCCCTTTTCGCGAAAAGGGGTCAGCCAATGAATTTTAGAATTGGGGCCCGAATCATCGAACCGTCTCGCTTTGACGTCCGGCGTTGGCAAGTCTCCGGCAATCTGCGATAGTCTCTTCCCGGCAGCTCCCCGCGGCCCGGGTGGCGAAATGGCAGACGCAACAGACTTAAAATCTGTTTCCCTAAAGGGAGTGCGGGTTCGACTCCCGCCCCGGGCACCAGAGGATGCCGCAAGGAGGTAGCGGATGAATGCAACGACAACGGTCCGGCAACTGGTGCTGGGGATTCAAATGCTGTTTGTGGCCTTCGGGGCCCTGGTCCTGGTGCCGTTGCTGACCGGCCTCGACCCGTCGGTGGCTCTGTTCACCGCCGGAGCCGGCACCCTGCTTTTCCATGCCCTGACAGGCGGTTCGGTGCCGATCTTTCTGGCGAGTTCCTTCGCCTTTATTGCGCCGATTCAATTCGCCATGACCGAATACGGACCGGGCGCCATCCTCTATATGCTGCCGGTGGCCCTGGCCCCCGCCATCGAGCACGTCGGCGACATCCTGGCCATTTCGTCCGTCACCGGCCGGGACTACCTGAAGCAGCCCGGCCTGCACCGCACCCTGCTGGGCGACGGCCTGGCCACGTCGCTGGCCGCCCTGCTGGGCGGCCCGCCCAACACTACCTATTCCGAAATCACCGGCGCCGTCGCCCTGACCAAGGCCACGGATCCGCGTTTGATGCGCATCGCCGCCGTCACCGCCATCCTGCTGGCCTTCGCCGGCAAGCTGGGCGCGATTCTCCGCACCATTCCCGGCCCCGTCATGGGCGGCATCATGCTCCTGCTCTTCGGCATGATCGCCGCCATCGGCGTCAATTCCCTCGTCAAGGCCCGTGTGGACATGTCCCGTTCCCGCAACCTCGTCATTGCCTCCATCATCCTGACCGCCGGCATCGGCGACATGACGGTGACCTGCGGACGCTTCTGCCTGGGCGGCATCGGCCTGGCCGGGCTGGTCGGCGTCCTGCTGAATCTGCTCCTTCCCGGCACCGGCGACGCCCATGCCGAAGAATCCGATGGAGAGGACGAACCGGAATGATGGCCGCCATGCTGTTTTTCGCCGCCGGGATCGGCCTGCTGTGGGTCGGCACCGACGCGGTGCTGCGCCGGATCCCGAAAATCGCCGCCTGGCTGCGCGTCTCGCCCCTGGTGGTGACCGTCCTGCTGGTGGCCGTCATGACGTCGCTGCCCGAACTCAGCGTGTCCCTCTTTGCCTCCTTGCGGGGACAACCCTCCGCCGCCATGGGCAACATCGTCGGCTCCAATTTCGTCACGCTCACGTTCGTGGCCGGCCTGTGCGCCCTGTGGCGGCCCATCGTGGTCGGCCCCAGCATCCGCGAGCGCGAGTCCAGCTGGATGATCCTGTCCGCGGCGCTCCTGCTGGTGCTGTCCATGGATGGCCGTCTCAGCCGCATGGACGGCCTGGTGCTGATCGCCGCCTACATCCCCTACTTCCGCGGCACGGTGGAGGACGCCCGCCGGCAGCGACAGACGGTTCCCGCCGCTCTGGTGCCCCGTCCCGTCCTGGATCTGCTGGTCTTTGCCGTTGGCATCGGCCTGGTCGTGCTGGGCGCCCGATGGATCGTGGAACACGGGACGGTCCTGGCCCGGCAGCTGGGCATGAGCGATCTGCTCATCGGCGTCACCTTCTATGCCTTCGGCACATCCCTGCCAGAACTGGCCATCGCCCTGGGCGCCATCCTGCACCGCCAGGCCGATGTCACTCTTGGCGAAATCTATGCCTCCAACATCTTCACCGGCCTGGTGGTCGCGGGTCTGCTCTGCCTGGTGCGGCCCCTGCCCGTCGAACCGATGATCACCGCCCGCGACCTGCCCCTGCTGGTGCTGGCCGGCGTCCTTCTCCAGATGTTCGTCACCACCCATGGGCGGTTTATCCGTTCCGAAGCCCTGGTCATGATTGCGCTGTTCTGTCTGTTTCTCTCCGCGCAGTTCATGGGCTTCGGCCTCGCCCTGCCTTGACGCGCCGCCCGGCGCGGAGGAAAAGCCCGGCTCCCTCCCGCTCGCCTAATCGCTTGCGTCCCGCCGTTCCTGCGGGTAACGTCCGGGCTATGAAATCCATCCGCTACATCAGCACGCGCGGCGCGCAGGCGCCCCTGGCTTTCAAGGACGCCGTCATGACCGGGCTGGCCCGCGACGGCGGCCTGCTCGTTCCTGACCGCATTCCCAACGTGGCCGATCGCCTCGAAGAATGGAAGGACCTTGACTACCCCGATCTCGCCTTTGAAATCATCCGCCTGTTTGCCGACGACATTCCCGAATCCCGCCTGCGCGAGCTGATCGCCGACGCCTATTCGACGTTTGCGCATCCCGACGTGGCCCCCGTCCGGGCGGCCGGCCCCGTGCATGTGCTGGAGCTGTTCCACGGTCCCACGCTGGCCTTCAAGGACATCGCCCTGCAGTTTCTCGGCCGCCTGTTCCAGGAAATCCTGGAGGAACGGGACAGCCGCCTGAACATCCTGGCCGCCACCAGCGGCGATACCGGCTCCGCCGCCATCGCCGGCGTCCGCGGCCAGCCGCGCATCCGGATTTTCGTCATGCACCCCAAAGGCCGCGTCAGCCCCCTGCAGGAGAGGCAGATGACTTCGGTGCTCGACGACAATGTCTTCAACCTGGCCGTGGAAGGCAGCTTTGACGACTGCCAGCTCCTGATGAAAACGCTGTTCAACGACCTGCCGTTCAAAGACGCCCATGCGCTGGGCACCGTCAACTCCGTCAACTGGGCCCGGGTCCTGAGCCAGATCGTCTATTACTTTTATGCCGCCTTCCGGGTCATGGACTCCACCGGCGCCCCCCGCGTCCAGTTCACCGTCCCCACCGGCAACTTCGGGGACATCCTGGCCGGCTGGTACGCCAAACGGATGGGCCTGCCCGTCCGCCGCCTGGTTCTGGCCACCAACGAAAACGACATCCTGGCCCGGTTCTTCCATACCGGCGTCTATGCCAAGGGACAGGTGGTCGCCACCGTCAATCCCTCGATGGACATCCAGGTCGCCAGCAATTTCGAACGCTGGCTCTATTACAAGGTCGGCCAGGACCCCCAGGCCATCGCCCGCCTGATGACCCGTTTCGCCCTGGAAGGCCGCATGGACATTCCCCGCAACGAACACGACCGCGTGGACGAGGAGATCGTCGCCGGCTCCTCCGACACCCGGCGCACGCTGGCGACCATTCGCCGCTTCCATGAACAATACGGCTGCCTGCTGGATCCCCACACCGCCGCCGGCGTGTTCGTGGCCGGACAGTTCAACGAGCTGGAAGACCCGATGATCTGCCTCGCCACGGCCCACCCCGCCAAGTTCCCCGATGCCATCGAAGACGCCACCGGCCAGAACCTGGCCCGCCACCCCCTGCTGGATGCCCTCGAAAAAGCTCCCGTCCGCTGCGAATCCCTCTCCAACTCCGCCGAGGCCCTCAAAACGTATCTCGCTGCCCGCGCGCGCTGAGGCGGGCGGAGTCCAAGACCGGCAGCCCGAGATCCGGGTTCAGGCGCGAAGGACACGGATTCTACGGATCCGATGCGGGAACCCATGGCGGCCAATCCCTGACATCCGCAGCCCGGCTGATCCGGCTTGGCGTGCCGTTCCGACGCCCCCGGCGGGTGCATCTTCACGCCACGGTTCGCCGCCCGTCAGGCACATAAAAGGCGCGGAATCGCTCCGCGCCCGGGGGAATTGGCCGGCGGGCCGGCTCAGTACTTGTATTCGCTGCCGCCGATGAATTCGCGCAGCAGGGAGGTCTTCGGCACCGGGCTGTCGTCCTCGACCGGCGTCAGGTCCTTGAGCGTGTCGTACACGCGTTTGGCCCGCACATAGGCGTCCTGCCGCTTGGCGTCGTTCTTGAACTTTTCCATCGCCGGCGGGAAGAACTGGAACAGCCTCGCTTTCAGGATCGGCAGCTCGAACGGCATCGCGCTGTTGACCAGGTAGTCCACGGTGCCGATGAACGGAATGATGTTGCGCAGCTCGCTGCGCCGCACGTAGTGCCAGTGGGTCAGCGTCTGCTCCGGCTGCAGGTTCCGGTGCCAGCTGTCGCGGATCATCCGCCGCAGCAGACGGTTGTCCGCCCAGCGCATGAACAGCCCCTCGCGGTTGCGCACCTGCCCCAGCGTCTCGATGTACAGCTTGAACTTCTTGTCGTCCGGCGTGCTCTGGGTCATTTCACCGTACAGGCCGTGCAGCGAATCAATCAGCAGAATCTGGTTCTTCTCCAGCTTCATGTCGTACACGTCGAGCTTGCGCTTGCCGGTCTTGAAGTCGTAATGAGGCGTCTTGATGCTCTTGCCGGCCAGCAGGTCGGCGATGTGCCGGTCAATCAGCTGCAGATCCAAGGCGTGCGGCGTCTCGTAGTCGTAGTCGCCGAATTCGTCCCGGGGATGATGCTCCAGGTCGAAAAAGTAGTGGTCAATGTTCAGCGCCAGGAATTCCATGCCCGCTTCGGCCAGCTTTTCGCTGACCTTGATGGTCGTGGTGGTCTTGCTCGACGAGCTGGGCCCGGCAATGAAGAAGACCCGCACATCCGGCAGGCGCTCCATGAATTTCACGGCGCCGGCCTTCACTTCCTTGTCGTAGCGTTCCTCGGAGGCGGCGATCAGCTCGGGCAGCTTTCCGGACGCGATGATCTCGTTCAGGCCGTCCACCGTGTCGCAACCGTGGTCCATGTTCCAGCGCAGAACCTCGTAGATTTTCTTGTAGGGAATGTTGTCGGTCGCCTCGAACTTGTAGGCGCGCTGGGTGCGTTCCATCTGCCGGTCGTGGCGGTAGCGGATGTAGGCCCGCGCCGTCTTGGCGTGTCCTTCCTTGATCAGGGCTTCCTCGACCAGGTCCTGGATCTCCTCCACCGACGGCGTGGACTGTTCTCCGAAGTTGTCCACGAGACGCTGTTCGACCATCAGGGCCACGCGATCCGCTTCCGACCGGTCGCTGCCGCCCACCGCTGCCGCCGCCTTGAAAATGGCCGTGGCGATGCGGTCGCGGTCATACGGCACCACCGTGCCGTCGCGTTTGACGATTTGCTTGATGGAACTGCTCATGCTTCCTCCTGTCGGGCCGCTGCCCTGTGGGTGTCTTTTCTGGTCGCGTTTTCTTCAATCGTTGTCCAGGAAACCTTCCAGCTTCCGGATCCGGGTCGGATGGCGCATTTTGCGCAGCGCCTTGGCCTCGATCTGGCGGATGCGCTCGCGGGTGACCTTGAACTTCTTGCCGACCTCCTCCAGTGTCCGCGAGTAGCCGTCCAGCAGGCCGAACCGCAGCGTCAGCACTTCCTGCTCGCGCTCGGTCAGCGTACCCAGCACGTCCTGCAGGCGTTCCTTCAACAGGCTGTAGGCGGTCATTTCGCTGGGATTTTCCGCGGACTTGTCCTCGATGAAATCTCCGAAATGGGTGTCTTCGCTGTCGCCCACCGGGCTCTGCAGGGAAATGGGCTGCTGGGACATTTTCAAAACCGCCCGCACGCGTTCGACGGGCAGGTTCATGTCTTCGGCGATCTCTTCCGGTGTCGGCTCGCGCCCGAACGCCTGCACCAGCTGTTTCTGGATGCGCATCAGCTTGTTGATCGTCTCGATCATATGCACGGGGATGCGGATCGTGCGGGCCTGGTCCGCAATGGACCGGGTGATGGCCTGGCGGATCCACCACGTGGCATACGTGCTGAACTTGTAGCCGCGCTGGTACTCGAATTTCTCCACCGCCTTCATCAGCCCCATGTTGCCTTCCTGGATCAGGTCCAGGAACGAAAGTCCGCGGTTGGTGTATTTCTTGGCAATGGAAATCACCAGACGGAGATTGGCTTCGACCATTTCGGTTTTGGCCTTCAGTCCCTTGCGCAGCCATTCGCGGAGATCCGCGTGCTCCCGGCGGAAATCCTCCAGCCGCAGGCACTGCTCCTCCTCCAGCCGCCGCAGCTCCTTGTGCAGCTCCCTGGCCTGCTCTCGCTTCGCCGCCTGGCGCGACTTCTCCGCGTCGCGGATCCGCTTCTCCAGCGCGTCAAACGCCCGGCTGATCACATCCGCCTGCAGCGCGAAGTCCTCGATCGCCTTCTGCTTGAACAGGAACGAGTCCAGCAGTCCGGCGAGCTTCTCCCGCGCCTGGACAAAGGCCTTCTGCCGCCGCTCCCGCTCCGCCTTGGACAGGCTCGTCGCATACAGCAGCCCAAACCGTTTGCGCGCCTGTTCCTGCGCCCGGTTCACGTTCTTGGTCAGCCGGGGAATGATCTCCCCGAAGTATTTGTCCCGGCCGACCTCGCGCTTGTCGCCGTCCTGCTTGTCGCTGATCACCCGGTCAAACCGCTCCCGAGACGTGTTCAGGCGATCAATCATCTCGAAATAGGACTGCGGGGCGAACCCAAAGCGGTGAATCAGGCTCTTGGCGTGGATTTCCGCCTCTTCGATGCGCTTGGAGATTTCCACCTCCTGTTCGCGCGTCAGCAGCGGCACCTGCCCCATCTGCTTGAGATACATGCGCACCGGGTCGTCGATCACGGAGCTTTCCGCGCGGCCTTCGCGGGCCTTGCCGGCGGGCTTGGCTTCGACCACTTCGTCCAACTCCGCCACCACCTCGATATCGAGCTTGTGCAGCTTCTGAATGAGCTGTTCCACCGCTTCGGGCTGGGCCACCTCCTGAGGCAGGAAATCATTCAGCACATCGGTTTGGATCTTGCCGCCGTGATCCCGGGCATAGCTGATGACCTGCTCGAGATAGTCCGCTCCCTTGACGGCAGGGATCAGCGGAACAGGAGCCGCCCGCGGGGCCGGCGCCGGCTTGCCCGACGGACGGGATTTCGACGCGGGAGCCGCGGTTTGCTCCTTGGCCGGAGTCTTGACGACCGCCTTTGGCGCCGCTTTCGGGGCCGGCCTGGCGGGGGTCTTCGCCGGGACCTTCCGGGCCGGAGGGGCTTTTGCTGCCGCCCCGGCGGATTTTTTCGTTGGCCGGGCAGGCTTCTTCGCCGCTTTGGCGGGCCGGGCCGCCGCCGCACGGGACGGTTTGCCCGCCGATTTTGATTTCGATGCGACAGTCTTCTTCGGTTTGATAGTGGACATGGGTGTGGGGGAGGAATCCTTATTTGTTTTGACGCAATTATACAATATGCCCGAAGAAGGAAAAGATGTCAATGATCAAATGCCGATTTTCGCCGCTTGCCAAGCCGCGCCGCGGCCCCTTTTCCGTTGCCGCCTTCCGTCTCCCCGGCTATTCTGCGCCCCGTGAGAAGGTGGTGCCATCCGCTCGTCCTGCTGCTGGCCCTGGCCGCACTGCCGGCCCGGGCCGAGCCTTCGGCGCGCCTTCTCATCTGGATCAACGGCGACAAGGGGTACCGCGGCATCGAGGAAGTGGGCCGGATTTTCGAGCGCCACACGGGGGTGCCCGTCGTCGTTGAGCATCCCGAAGGCGCCACGGACAAGTTTTTCCATGCCGCCCGCAGCGGCAAGGGCCCCGACCTGATGATCTGGGCCCACGACCGTCTCGGCGAGTGGGCCGATGCCGGCCTGCTGCTGCCCATCGATCCCGACCCGGCCCTGCTGCCGCGCATCTTCCCCAAGGCCTGGGAGGCCTTCACCCATCGCGGACGGCTCTGGGGCTATCCCCTCGCCATGGAGTCCACCGGCCTGATCTTCAACAAGGCGCTGATCTCCGAAGACGAAATTCCCCGCCGGCTGGCCGACTGCGCCCGCCTGGCCCCGCGTTTCAAGAAGCAGGGCGCCCATGTCCTCATGTGGGACTACAACAACACCTATTTCACTTTCGGCCTGCTGGCTTCCGCCGGCGGCTACGTCTTCGGCCGGCATCCCGACGGCTCCTGGAACACCGCCGATGTCGGCGTCAACCACCCGGCCTCCGTCCGCGCCATGGAAACCGTGGTCTCCCTGATCCGCTCGGGCGTCCTTCCCGCCAGCCTCTCCTATTCCATCGCCGAATCCCGAATGAACCAGGGCAAGCTCGCCCTGTTCATTTCCGGCCCGTTCGCCTGGGAAAACCTTCGCAAGAGCGGCATTGATTTCGGCGTGACGACCCTTCCCGGCCTGGACGGAAATCCCGGCCGCCCCTTTGTCGGCGTCGTCGGCGCCGTCTTCAACCGCGCCAGCCCCCACCTTGATCTCGCCCAGGAATTCCTTGAACACTACCTGCTCACCCCGTCCGGCCTCGAAGCCATGGACCGCCACGTGCCGCTGGGGGTTCCCGCGCTCATGGAGGCCTACCGCGCCAAGGCCAATGACCCGCTCATCACCGGATCCATGGCCAACATCGAGGCCGGAATCCTGATGCCCGGCATTCCCCGTATGGGCGTCTTCTGGAGCGCCATGGAATCCGCTCTCTCCACCATCACCTCGCTGCGCGCGACACCGCAGGACGCGCTCGACAACGCGCGCGACCGCATTCTCCGGGGGCCCTGACCGCATGACCGCGCTCAACCGCCTCCTGTGGAGCCTGCTGCTGGCCGGCGCGGCTTTTCTGGCCGTCCGGATGGCCGCCGCCGGCGCCGTCGTCCTGGCCGTTCCCCTCCTCGCCGCCGCCGGGTTGGTCGCCTGGGTGTACACCTCCCGGCGCACCCGCGCCTCCCGCTATCTCCTGCCCGGCCTCGCCGCCTTCGCCGTCTTCGTCCTGATGCCCCTGCTCTATACCGTATTCATCGCCTTCACCAACTACAGCGGCGAGCACCTGCTCTCCCGGGAGCAGGTCCGACACTGGTTTGCGCAGGATCAGTACGCCCCGCGCGACGACCGCTACGCCTTCCGCGTCCATCCCGCCTCCCTGCCCGGCCAGTACCAGGTTGTGGCCACCGTGCCGCGCAAACCGGAAGCGTTCGGCTCGGGAGAAACGTCGTTGCACATCCCCAGCGGGCCGGAAGACGAATTTGGAAACCGCCTGATGGTTTCCCGCCCCTTCACCCCGGAAGAAGCCGCCGCCGGCCGGCCCGTCACTCTCGCGCTCAACATCGTGCCGCCCACCGCAGAACCGCTGGGCATCCGCGACGTCATCGCCGCCCGCCCCTGGCTGAATTCAGCGCGTTTCACGTTCCCCGGCTCTCCGATCCCTCTGCGCCCTGTAAGCCTCCGCGCCCTCGGTTTCCGCCTGCCCCTGTGGCGGGAAGACGGCGACAGGCTCACGAACGCCGAAACCGGCCAGATCCTTGTGCCCGATGCCTCGCGAGGCAATTATGTGGACGCGCAGACCGGCGAACCCGTCGGCCCCGGCTGGCGCGTATGGATCGGCACGCAGAACTTCCGCCTGCTGTTCACCGATCCCGCCCTCCGCGGACCTTTCCTCCAGATCTTCACCTGGAACGTCGCCTTCGCCCTCCTGTCCGTCGTCCTGAGCTTCGCCCTCGGCGTCATGCTCGCCTGCCTCCTCCAGTGGAAAGCTCTCCGGGGACGCGCCGTCTACCGCACCCTGCTCATCCTGCCCTACGCCATCCCCGCCTTCATCCCCATCCTCGTCTTCCGCGGACTCTTCAATGAAGGCTACGGCGAAATCAACCTCGTGCTGTCCGCCCTGTTCGGCATCGCCCCCCGCTGGTTCACCGATCCCGCCCTCGCCCGGACCATGATCCTGATCGTCAACACCTGGCTGGGCTATCCCTACATGATGATCGTCGCCTCCGGCATGCTCCAGGCCGTCCCCGATGAACTCTACGAAGCCACCGCCATTGACGGCGCCGGTCCCTGGACCAACTTCTGGAAGATCACGCTGCCCCAGATCCTGCCCCCGCTTCTGCCGCTGCTCGTCGCCAGCTTCGCCTTCAACTTCAACAACTTCTCCCTGATCTACCTGCTGACCGGCGGCAAGCCCGACATTGTCGGCTCCGCCACCGTCGCCGGCACCACCGATCTGCTCGTCTCCTACACCTTCCGCATGGCGTTCAAAGACTCCTCCGCCCGTTTCGGCTTCGCCTCCGCCGTCGCCTCCCTGCTGTTCCTGCTCGTCGCCCTGCTCGCCTGGCAGCAGCTCCGCCTGTCCCGCCGCCCCGCCCCCGCCGCCGCGAAAGGAGGCACCTGATGGTCGAAGGCCGCTCCTGCCGCGTCCGCCTGCTCCTCGCCCACGCCGCGCTGATCGGCTTCATGGCGCTGGTCGCCGTGCCGCTGTTCATGGTGGTCGCCATATCCTTCCGCCAGGGCAACTTCGCCACCGGCTCCATCTGGCCCTCCGCCGACACCTTCAGCCTCGAGCACTGGCGCATGGTCCTCGGCCTGCCTGTCCTCCAGCCCGACGGCACCTGGCTGGAATCCTCCGCCCCGGTGCTTCGCTGGCTGTGGAACTCCGTCAAGATCGCCGCCGTCAGCGCCTTTCTCGTCCTCCTCCTGTCCTCCACCTGCGCCTATGCGTTCGCCCGCATGAAATTCCGGGGACGCGAACCGCTGCTCTCCAGCCTGCTCATCCTGCAGATGTTCCCGATGGTTCTCGCCATCATCGCCATCTACTCCATCCTCGAAACCCTCGGCCGCTGGGTGCCCGCCCTCGGGCTC
>JAHDSS010000100.1 GCA_018432565.1 Kiritimatiellia bacterium | reverse complement strand
TCCGTCCTCCGTCAACCTTCTCCCCCAGCCCGATCTCGTTGATTTTCCGGGCCGGCACGCCGGCGTAGAAGGCGCCGGGCTCCACGTCGCCAAGGACGACGGCCCCGACGCCCACCACGGCGTTGGCGCCGATGACGGCGGGGCCGACGACCACCGCGCGCGAGGCCAGCCACGCCCCCGGACCGACCACGACGTCGCGCCCGGCCCCGCCGCCGCTCTCCTTGCGCGCTTCCCCGGTCAGGTGGACATCGTGGTGCCCGTCAGCAGGCAGACGTCGTGGCCGAAAAATGCCTGCGGGCCAACGTGAATCTCCCCGCCCAGCGTGTTGAACAGGGCGTTGTTGACGACAGCGGTGTCATCCACGTGCAGGCGGGAACGCGGGCCGTAGACCAGCGGCCGGGTCAGCCGGTTCCGCTCGACGAACGTCGCCAGCCGGTCGCGGTGCTTCCAGACAAGATCGTCCATGACCCTGGCGGACAGCAGGCGCAGGACGATGGCGCTCCACCACCGCTCCCGCTTGTTTTTCCACCACTCGCTCAGTTTCATCCCGCCCGCCTTCACCCTTTCACCGGCCACCTGTCCTCTGTCTGCCCTTACTTGAACATTGGATAGTGAACATTGAGTATTGGATATTGAAAAGGATTGTCCCCCCGCGCGCTAGACCGTATCCATGAACGTCCGCTCCACGCGGTTGAAAATCGCCATGCCCAGCAGAAGCAGCGCCGCCGTGAACCCCGCCGAATACCCGAGATACGGCCACGAAAACACCCCCGTGCCGAAAAAGCCGTAACGGAAGGTCTCCACAATCGCCGTCAGCGGATTGGCCACGATGATCCATCGGTACCGTTCGGGCATGGTCGAGAGCGGATAAATCACCGGGGTCGCGTACATCCACAGCTGCACGCCGAAGCCCACCAGCACCTGCAAGTCGCGGTATTTGGTGGTCAGGGACGAGATGATCACCCCGAAACCCAGGCCCAGGCCCGCCATCAATACCAGCAGCAGCGGCAGCAGCGCCATGGCCCAGTTCGGCTGCAGTCCCGCTCCTTTCGCCGCATACAGCCCGTACACGCAGAGGAAAAACGCGAACTGAATGGAAAACGCGATCAGCTGCGACATCACCACCGACACCGGCACCACCATCCGCGGGAAATACACCTTTCCGAAAATGCCCGCATTGGCGATGAACGTGTTGGATGTGCGGGTCAGGCAGTTGGCAAAATAACCCCAGATGGTCGTGCCCGCCATGTAGAACACAAACTGCGGCACCCCGTCCGTCGGCAGCCCCGCAATCCGTCCGAACACCATCGTGAACATCAGCGTGGTCAGCAGCGGCTGAATGATGTGCCACAGCGGCCCCAGAATGGTCTGCTTGTAGGAGGCCACGAAATCGCGCCGCACAAACAGCCCGATCAGGTCGCGGTAGCGCCACAAGTCCTGCCAATGCAGGTCGAACCAGCCTTTCGGCGGTCCGATGACCAGATCCCATCCGTCGTTTTGCGCTGGCAACGCCATGCGGCAAACCTTCCCAAAGGCCCTGCGGGAAGTCAATGGCGGAGCGGGGCAAGGAGGCCGGGAGACGGAGGACGGTTGTCCGTAGTCAGAGGTCGGGAAGACCGTGGTCCGAGGTCCGAGGTCGGAGGTCCGGAAACCTGCAACCTGCAACCCCAATATCCAATGTCCAATTTCCAATGTCCAGCGGGGACGCTAGGGCGGCTTGGCCCAACGGGGCTGTTCTGTAGGCCCGGGCGCTGACCGGGCGGATCGGCTGGCTGCTTGGAGCCGGCACGACCCCGTGCCGGGGGGAGATTTCAATATTCAATATTCAACATCCAATATCCAATGTTCAAGGAGGGAGGCCCTTCGACGGGCTCAGGGCGGGGGCGAGGTCCGAGGTCCGGAAACCTGCAACCTGGAACCCGTTTCATCCGGCAACCAGTAGTCAGGGGACAGGTGACAGGGAGACGGAGGACGGTGACCCTTCGACGGGCTCAGGGCGGGGGC
>JAHDSS010000359.1 GCA_018432565.1 Kiritimatiellia bacterium | reverse complement strand
TGGGCGTGCACCCAATCGCAGATGCACCCGGATGGGGCCGGCATCTTTCGGCTGGCTTGAACAGGCGGGACACGGTAGGTTGTTCATGGTCAGAAACCCGGATTGGGAGCGCGGATCATGAGCAGAACATGGATGTTTGGGCTGGTTATCATGCTGGGAGCTGCCATGGGTACCGGCAGTTTCGGTGCCATTCTGGGGGAATGGGCGCTGACGTCGGACGGAGCGGGAACCAGCGAAGAATCCGGCAAGGTCACGGTGGGGGATTTCATAGGAGGGTCGGGCATCGGTGCCATCACATATGGAGGCAATGGGGCCTATGCCAATGCCTGGACAGCCAATGCCACGCCGGATCCGGCGGATTACTACGAGGTCACGCTGTCGCCGCAGGCCGGATACGGCTTGATCATCAGCCAGATCGACTTCAGCGAACGGCGGTCCAGCACGGGCATCCGGGAATTCCAGGTGCGAGCTTCCACCAACAATTTTTCCAGCTATACGCTTCTGGACACGGTGCCGGTGCCGGACAATGACAGCGAGCGGACGCATTCCATTCTCAACCTGAATCTGCAGGTTCAGGAGGGGCACACGTTCCGGCTTCGGTTTTACGGGTATCAGGCCGAAGGATCGGGCGGCAACTGGCGTTTCAACGACAATACCTTGAAAATCCTGGGGACAGCGATGTCCCTGACCGGTCCGCCGGTCGTGGGATTTGTGCCCGGAAGCGGGGTTCAGGTGCATGTCAGCAATACGCTGGAGGTGTCGGTGTCGGTGCTGCCCTCGGGGGTGATCACGGACTGGTGGCTGGCTCCCGTTCCCAGCGGAAGCAATGGGCTGGTCGGGAGCACGTTTTCCTTCACGCCGGTGGCGGTGGATGATGGAGGAACGAATACGTTGTATGTCGTGGCCAGCAATTCCTATGGGGTGTCCACCGGTACCTTAGATATTGCCGTGACTGCGTATCTGCCGCCCGGGACTATGGAGATTACGTTTGAAAACGATGGGGAAATAAAATCTTCGTATAATCTGGGGTCGGTGACATTGAGCGGTGAGGTCTGGATCATGGATCAGGCGCGGATCGGCGACACGGCGGAGGATGTCAAACTGGGGAGCCGCGCGGCATGTTTTGGCAGTTTTTATCCCGCCTATATGGTTTCTTCCAATAAATTGCTACCAGCCGGGTTGGGATCCATTTCCTTTCTATATGCCCAATATGGCGGGGATGAGACGGCCGAAGCTTTATTGGTGGAAGTGGCTTCAGATGCCGAAAACGGGCCTTGGTTGGGAGTCGGACGCGTGGATGCAAACGGCATAACCGTATTAACGCCCTTTGAGGCCACGGTTGAGGTCAATGAGCCGATGTATGTGCGGATACGGACTGATTATGTTCCGGATCTGGGGCGCGTGAACGTGGACAACATCATTATCACCCCGTACCAGACGCCGTCATATTCTGATTACGAGGCGTTTCTGCTGCAGTACAACGTGACGCCGGGGGATCCGGGGACGGCGCCGGACGAGGATTGGGACGGGGACGGCTACAGCAACACGAACGAGTTCGACAATCTGACCAATCCCTACGACGCCGACCATCATCCATAGGGGGAGCGGAATCGTTCGGCCGGAGGGGAGGATGGGACGGGGGGCCGGTCAGGTGGCCTGAAGGGCCCGGGCAACCAGATCGCGCGCGGCGGTCAGGGCTTCGTCCAGTTTGGAGGGATCTTTGCCGCCGGCCTGGGCCTTGTCGGGCTTGCCTCCGCCTCCGCCCCCGGCCATCTTGGCGACGGCGCCGACCAGCTTGCCGGCATGCAGGCCCTTGGCCTGGGCGGCGGGCCCCGCGTTCAGCACGAAGGTGATCTTGCCGCCGGAAACGGCGGCGAGCAGAATCACACTGTCGGGGATCTGCCGGCGCAGGCTTTCCACCAGGGCGCGCAGGGGTTCGGCATCGAGTTCGCCGGCGGATTCGATCAGGACGGGGATGCCGGCGACAGGAGAGAACTTCCCGGCCAGGGCGGCGCCCTTTTCGAGCGCGCTTTTCTCGGCGGCGGCCTTGAGTTCCTTTTCCAGGCGATGGGTTTGTTCCATCAGGGCTTCGACGCGCGACGGGAGATCGGCGGGGCCGATGGACAGGCGCTGGGCGAGGGCGGCGAGGATGGCGTGTTCCTGCGCGGTGTGGTCGCAGGCGGCGAGGCCGGTCTGGGCTTCGATGCGCCGGACGCCGGCGGCGATGGAGGTCTCGGCCACGATCCGGAAGGGGCCGATGTCGCCGCTGCGGGCGACATGGGTGCCCCCGCAGAGTTCGCGGGAGATGCCTTCCGTATCCACGACGCGGACGGTGTCGCCGTATTTCTCGTCGAAGACGGCGATGATGCCGGAGCCGGGGACATCCTTGAGGGGGATTTCGTAGGTGTTGACGGGGGCGTTGGCAACCACGTACTCGGTCACGAGGCGCTCGATGGCGTCGAGCTGTTCGGCGGTGAGGGCTTCGAACCAGGTGAAGTCGAAGCGCAGGCGGTGGGGATCCACGTAGGAGCCGGCCTGCTTGATCGAGTCGGTGCCGAGCACCTTGCGCAGGGCGGAATTGAGCAGATGGGTGGCGGTGTGATGGCGCATGATGGCCCGGCGGCGGGCTTCCTCCACGGCGGCGGTGACGGCATCGCCCCTGGCCAGCGCGCCGGCCGCGAGCCGGCCCTTGTGCAGGATGATGCCCTGCGCGGGCTTGCGGGTGTCGGACACCTCGAAGCGGGCGCCGCCTTCCGTCGTGAAAACGCCGGTGTCGCCGACCTGCCCGCCGGATTCGGCGTAGAACGGAGTCGCATCGAGCAGGATTTCCGCCTCTTCGCCTTCGGAAAGGGTGTCGGCGATCCGGCCGCCGGAGAGGATGGCGACGACGCGGGCGGGGCCGGAGAGGGTGTCGTAGCCGGTGAACACGGACTGGACGCCCTGTTCGACGAAGCGGGCGACGAGATCGTTTTCGGCGCCGGAATTGTCCTTGCGGGCGGCGCGGGCGCGGGTGCGCTGTTCGGCCATGAAGCGTTCGAAGGCGGGGGTGTCGATGGCGTAGCCCTTTTCGGCGGCCATGAGGACGGTGAGGTCGAGGGGGAACCCGTAGGTGTCGTAGAGCTTGAAGGCCTCGAAGCCGGGAAAGGTTTTTTCGCCGGACGGCTCGAGGCGTTCGATGACGTCGTGGAAGTGGGCGATG
>JAHDSS010000484.1 GCA_018432565.1 Kiritimatiellia bacterium | reverse complement strand
GCCCCCGCCCTGAGCCCGTCGAAGGGTCACCGTCCTCCGTCTCCCTGTCACCTGTCCCCTGACTACTGGTTGCCGGATGAAACGGGTTCCAGGTTGCAGGTTTCCGGACCTCGGACCTCGCCCCCGCCCTGAGCCCGTCGACGGGCCTCCCTCCTTGAACATTGGATATTGGATGTTGAATATTGAATATTTGTCAATGGCCTTGAAAAAATCCCCAAAAATGGCCGTTGAAATTCCCCACCCTGGGGGTTGCCAAAACAGCCCCAAAGATGGCCGTACAAAATCCCCAGGCTCATGGCCGCGGGATTTCCCTACCCCAACGGGTAGTGGTCATGGTCGGCGTTCACCTCCCTTCGAAGGATGGGGTTTGGTCTCTACGCTGAAGCCCAGCGCCTGCTGGCGATCCTTCAGGCGGTAGGAGGCCCCCCGGATGTTGAAGATGGTGGCGTGATGCAGAAGGCGATCGAGGATGGCGCTGGCAACCGCGGCATCGCCACCGAACACTTCGGCCCACTGGGCGAAGCCCTTGTTGGTCGTTACGATGGTCGAGAGCCGCTCGTAGCGCCGGGCGATCAGCTGGAACAGCAAGGTGGCCTGCTGGCGTTCGTAGGGCAGATAGCCGAGTTCGTCGATGATGAGCAGTTTGCACTTGGTAAGGGCCAGGAACTGCTTGTCGAGCGAGTCGTCGGCCAGGGAGGCGACGAGTCGGCGAGCCAGCTCCAGTCCGCTGGTGCAGTAGACGGACAGCCCGGCCAGGCAGGCTTTCATTCCCAAGGCCACCGCCAGATGCGTTTTGCCGACGCCCGGCGGGCCCAGGAGCACGACGTTGCGGCCTTCGGCGACGAAGTTCAGCGTGGCCAATTCCTCGACCTGCCGTTGGTCGATCGAGGGCTGGAAGCCGAACTCGAACTGTTCGAGCGTCTTTTGGAAGGGCAAATGGGCGAGTTTGAGCCGCATCTGGGTGCCCCGATCCCGGCGTTGCACCAATTCGGCGTCGAGCACCTGGCAGAGGAACTCGGAATAACCGGTTTGACGCTCGGCGGATTCGTCGCACAGGTGGTCGACGGCTTGCTCGGCGTGCTTGAGTTTGAGCTCCAGCAGCTGCTCATGGACGCGTTGGCGGGTCAGAAGGTTGTCCATGTTCAGGCCTCCTGGGCAATGGAGCCAATGGTTTCATAGTCGCGCAGATTGCGTTGATGCACCTGCCCCTCGTCAAACCGCGCCATCAGGTTGTTCAACACCTCGCCGATGGGGATGGCCTCGCCGTCCTGGCACATGCGCCGTTGCATCTTGCGGCACAGGTTCTCGATGGTGCGGGCATCGAACGCCTGATATTCAACGGCGCGTTCCAGCGCCTTCAAGAACAAGTCGGAGTCGTATTTGAACAGGGCTTCGCGCAGGTGCCCGACGTGCCACGGCAGCAGGCGGGTCTGGGTCTGGACCAGCCCGTCGATGAAGCGGGCGGCAACAGGGCCGAGTTCGCGCAACTCGCGCAACTTCAATTGCAGCGGGGTCAGCGGCGTCTTGGGGACCATCCCTTCCAGATGCTTGGGATCCATGATCCGATGGTGCCGGCCTTGGCAGATGCGATGCCGGGCAATGGGCTCGGTGTTGTGGTAGATCGCCAGTTCCGTGGAAGAGACTTCCACCCGCAGATGGCGGCGGCCCGCATGCCGGGCGGGCACGCTGTAGAAGTTGCCGCCATAGGAGATCACGCAGTCGCGCGTGGCGGTGCGATAGACCGTCTCCAAGGTGTGATAAGCCTTGGCCGGCAAGGCATGCAGGCGGGCCCGTTCCCCCTTGAAACGGTCAACGGGCCGCTCATGGGTGGTGCCGTGGATGCGCACGTGGGCGATGTGGTCCAGCCAATGGCGGGCCTGCCGGTTGAGCTCGTCGAGCCCGTCAAATGAACGCCCCAGGAAGAAGTTGCTGCGGATGTACGGGAAGGGCCGCTCCACCTTGCCCTTGGTCTTGGGCCGGTACGGTCGGCAGGCCCGCGGGACGAACCCATAATAGGCGGCAAAGTCCGCAAAGGTCGGCTGCCATTCCACCGTGCCATCCACATGGCTGAGAACCGCGGTTTTGAGGTTGTCGTACAGCAGCTCTTCCGGCACGCCGCCAAAGTACTCGAAGGCGTGGACATGGCAGGCCAGGAAGCTGGCCAGATTGCGGCCGAAGGTGAACTCGATGTATTGGTATCGGCTGTAGCCCAGTACCATCGAGAAGCAGGAGAGCGCCTTGCGGACGCCATCCACCTTCAGGTGCCCGAAGGCCGCCCAGTCCACCTGGGCCTGGTGCCCCGGTTGCGTCTCGAAGCGCACCTCGGCCTGCCGGTGGCGCTCCTCGCGCAACGGAGCCACGAACCTCTTCACCAAGTTGTAGCTGCCGGCGTACCCCTGGGCCTGGATGTCCTGAAACAAGCGTTGCACGGTGAAGTCCGCTACCTCCAGCCGGCCCCGCACATACTCCTTGTACGGATCCAACAGCGACGGCAGCGATGCTTTGCGCTCCATTGCGGGGGTGTCGGGTTCGGCCAACACCTTGCGAACGGTTTTGCGATCCATCCCCGTTTGCCGGGCGATCGCCGAGATCGTCATTCCTTGTCCATGTAAATTGCGAATCATAGTCTTCTCCATCTTCTTGAGCATTCCCTGGCCCTCCACATTGCTTGTGGCGGCGTACAGCCACACGGCCATATCCGCGCCACCGGAGAGCACATCCCGTCCTGCGACGGGTTGTCCAGCGACTACCGGTGGGGGTGGGGATTTCCGACGGCCATTCCCCTGGGGAATTTTCGACGGCCACAAAAGTGGGGAATTTTCGGAACCTCTCAGGTGGGGAATTCTCATGGCCAGAATCTGGGGAGTTTTGCACGGCCAATGACATTTCTCTGTGCCGCCTCTGCGACCCTCTGTACTACTATCTGCCAACTCCATCTTTTTTGTGCACGTTTTTACGAGGCTATATGGATAAGCCAGAAACCGGGCAGGACAGAGCCTGCCCCTCCAGCCCTCCATTTCGAGGTTTTCCTGTGTTCCTGTGTTTCCCTTGTCCGCCGTAGCTTTAGCGAAGGTGGATGTTTCCCTGCTTGGCTGTCCCCTTGGGGTCTGATTCTTTTGTTGCGGCTCGCCG
>JAHDSS010000507.1 GCA_018432565.1 Kiritimatiellia bacterium | reverse complement strand
AGGTCGGCGGCGGCGGCGAGCCGGGCCATGGCGGCCTGTTCGTGCCGGCGCGGCACATACAGGCGGATCACGTCGGAGGGGGCCTCGACGAGGCGCGGGCGGCGGCCGAACAGCAGGCCGGCGGGACGGGTTTTCAGGGCGACCTGCTTGCCGCGCTCGCTGTAGGTGGCGAGCAGCCCCATGCGGTCGGCTTCGGCTTCGATGCGCGGCGTCAGGCGGTTGTCCGCAATGCAGGTGATGCGGGAGACGTCCAGGCGGTTCATGGCCGGGCCTCCAGTTCCGCCAGGGGCGGGGGCTCTTCGTTGGCTGGGGGTTCGTCGCGCTCGAAGTCGTCGCGGCGGGCGGCGAGAACGAAGCCGGAGAGCAGGACGGCGAGGATGGGGAAGACGGAGGCCATGGTGACGACGCCGAAGGCCTCGGCGGCGCCGGCGCGCTGGCCGATGCCGAGCCCTGCGGCGATGACGAGCGGCACGGTGATGGGTCCGGTGGTGACGCCGCCGCAGTCCCAGGCGATGGCGGTGATTTCCTCGGACGAGAGGGCGGTCAGAACGAGCGCCAGGGCGTAGGCGGCGACCAGGATCGGGATCAGGGGCCAGGCAAACAGGATGCGCCCGAAACCGGCGATCATGCCGCTGCCGACGCCGAGGGCGACGGTGAGGATCAGATAGGCGCGCTTGTAGGTGCCGGTGGTCAGTTCCTCGAGGGTGATGCCGAGGGCATTGAGGGACGGTTCGGCCAAGGTGGCGCCCACGCCCATGGCGAACACGAAAAACAGCACCAGGGCATAGCCCCAGACCGCATCGCCGCCGGCAACGGGAGGGTCTTCCGGAATCCAGCGGTATTCACGGGCGGCGGCGTTGTAGCGGTCGCGGAGAAAGGGGATGAAGGCGGGTCCGTCCTCGGAGGCCGTGGGCAGGTATTCGGCCCGGGAGCCGTCGGGCTGCACGGCCTGCACCAGCATGGACTCGTCGATGCCGTGATAGACGACGGCCTTGTCGGGGCGTTCGGTGGCCACCCAGGCGCGGGGCAGGGCGCGCCCGGCCTGGTTGCCCAGGCTGGAGAGCCCGCGTTCCATGCCGTAGTTGAAAATCAGAATGCCGATCAGGCTGAAGACCAGTCCCAGGGCGACTTCGTCGGGCTGGGGCAGGCGTTCGCGGACGATGACCCACAGGGCGAACAGCAGGACGAAGGTCAGCGGGAGGATGGCCTGGAACGCGTTGGCGACGTGGGCCGTCCATTCCGAGGGGGCCAGGGCGACGCCGTCCGACGGGTCGGGTTCTTCCGGCGCGTCCGCGCCCGGCCGCGCGGCCAGCTGTTCCGGCGTGAGCGATTCGGCGGCCAGGCGGCGGAGGGCGTCCTCGCCGCCGGCCACGCGGACGGCCTGTTCGCGGTTGGCGGGGGAAAAGAACTCCGCCTTTTCGCCGGGCAGGGGGAAGCGCGGGGCCAGCGCGAGGGCGAGCAGCAGAACCATCAGCACGGGCAGGGCGGAGGCGAAGGCGACGACGCCGAGACCGCCGGAGGGTTCGTCGCCGCGCCCGGCGATGCGGGAAACGCCGATGCCCAGCGCGATGACCAGCGGGACGGTGACGGGGCCGGTGGTGACGCCGCCGGAATCCCACGCCAGCCCGAGGATGGCGGCGGTGCGCGGATCGCGGGCGGCCCATCCCGACAGCAGCAGCAGGGCGGGCAGGACGGTGAACAGGAACGGCTTGAGGCTCCATCCGCGCAGGAACCGCAAGGTGCCCAGGATGACGGCGATGCCGACGCCGGCGGCGACGGCCCCGACGGTCAGGGGCGCGCCGCTGTTGAGCATGTAGTAGAGCAGCGGCGCGGCCCAGGGCACGGTGGCGCTGCCCTGCGCCTTGAGGAAGCCGATGGCGGGCTCGGCATAGGTGGCGGTGATGCCCAGCACCGCGGCGAAGGCCAGCAGCACGCCGAGCCCGGCGCGGGCGGGCAGGCGCAGGCCGCAGCGCTCGCCCAGCGGCATGATAGCCAGAAACAGGCCTTCCATGAACAAGGTCAGT
>JAHDSS010000449.1 GCA_018432565.1 Kiritimatiellia bacterium | reverse complement strand
GCCACAAGGTGTCGGGTCCCCTGACCGTGACGTTAGCGAGAAGAGAAGAATAGGATGCCTCTGGGCAGGTCGCGGGTGTATCCTCAACCCGAAAGGAGAAAACAATGCAGGCAAAAATGATCGCCTGCGTCGCGAGGTTGGTTCTGGTTGCTTCCGTATTCATAGGCATGACCACCGCGCAGGCGCAGGGTACAGACCGCACCGATGAGTATAAAGCGGAGATCGCGTCCATCGAACGCTTCAACGAAACAAGTCGGGAGGTGGGCTTGCCAGAAATGGACGTTCCCTCTTACGAGGAATGGCTGAAAGCGAAAAGGGAAAACGAAGTCGCAAGTTTCCATCCAACGTCAACCTCCCGACAACCGTCAAAGCAAGATCTCATGCGGCGATGGCTGAACATGGGTATTCGCACGACAGATGACCGCTCAAGCACCGTCGCCGAAGTGAAGAATATGAGGCGGGAACGTCTCTGGATAAAATCAGCCCAACTCCTTGGCGATCACAGAAAGGAAATGGAGGAAGCCCGCGAATGGGCAAGGCAAAACGGCGTCGCAGAAAGCGCGAAACTGCCGGATGGCAGTGTCATGGGACTTGTGGGTATTCGCAATGGTATCCCGAAGTACAATGTCACATTCAACGCACAGGCAGCGGATACTATCAGCGTGGATGAATTATGGCCGGGTGGAAGCACTGGACTTGGCCTGAGTAGAACAAATCTTCTGCTCGGCATCTGGGATGGTGGCGATGTTCAGACCAACCACTATGCCTTCACATCTGGCGGCGCGGCACGCGCAATAGACCAAGATGGTGTAAGCACGCTTCCGATCGATCCTCACCCCACCGCCGTTGCCGGGGTCATGGCCGCGTCCGGTCTTGGATATACCAATGCCAGGGGCATGGCATACAGCACCACTTTGTGGACGTATGACTGGCGCTTTGATCTCGAAGGCGAGATGGTCTCTGCGTATGCGAACGATTTGCGTGTTTCCAACCATTCCTACGGCAGAAAGGCAGGCTGGGGATACATTGACATCGGGTACGTTACCAACTGCTGGTGGGGTGACATCGCCGTAAGCCCCAATGAGTGTCATTTCTTCGGACTGTATTATGATAGCGCAACCAACGCCGATGCGGTTGCCTATGGCAACCCGCACAGCCTGGCCGTCTGGGCATCCGGGAATGACCGGGACGATGCCGCCCCTCCGGCAGGAAGGTGGTACGTCACGTTCTCCGGCACAAATGCGATATGGCATTCCGGCGCCCGCCCCAATGACTATTTTCAGAACGGTTACGACACCATTCCCGGTGTTGGTGTTGCCAAGAACCTTCTCACTGTCGGCGCAACATATAAGATTGTTGGTGGATACAATGGCGTTTCTTCCGTCGTGTTGGCCCCGTTCAGCAACTGTGGTCCAACAGATGACGGGCGCATTAAGCCGGATGTTGTCGCGGCGGGTGTGGATCACTTCACCCCATTTTGGCATCCCAGCGACCCCAACACCACAATCTACTATTTTCCTTCCACGGGCGACACAAATAGTCCCTCATGGGCTACTGGCACGAGTTTTTCTTCTCCCGTCGTAGCGGGAGCCGTCGGCTTGTTGGTTGAACAGCGCGAACAGCACGAGCCGGATTTCCCGTATCTTTCTTCCACGCTCAAAGCAATCGTCATTCACACTGCCGACGAGGCAGAAACCACAGGGCCGGATTATCGCACCGGCTGGGGTTTGGTGAACGCGGCATCCGCAGCTCAACTCGTACAGGCGGATCACGATGCGGGTGGAAAACAATACATTGTGGAAGTCACCGTAGCAGATGGGGACTATGTCGAACGAACCGTTACGGCAACGGGTGGTATTCCTCTGAAAGTCACCATTGCATGGACGGACCCTGCCGGGCCTGCACAGCCGGAACAACTTGACCCGACAAACCTTGTGCTCATCAACGATTTCGACCTGCGTGTCATTAGACCGGGTGGAGTCACAAACTATCCTTACATCCTCGACCCCGCCAATCCGGCAAATGCCGCCACCACGGGTGACAACTGCCGCGACAATATCGAGCAGGTTGTGATCGCCAATCCAACAGCCAACGCCGATTATGTCGTTCGTGTAACGCACAAGGGAAACCTTGTGGACGACACCGGTTCAAATTCAGTTCAAGCCCTGTCCATGATCTTCTCTGGGATACTCGAAGAAAGCCGGGCACAGACAAAGATCAAGGAGTTCCTCGTTGACGGCACGTCGGAGTTGCTGGGCTGGCCGTCTGTTGTTGGGCAGAATTATCGGGTTCAGACATGCACGAACTTGCTGGTTCAGGCATGGACGAATATCAGCTCGGAAATAAGTTCTACCAAGACAAACACCACATGGGAACCGGAAACCGGGCCATCCGGAATACGCAGGTTCTATCGCCTGCAAGAAACAAACTAGGGAATGCGGTGCAAATGAAGCGCATAGTACAGGCCTTGCTGTTTTCGTTCATCTGCCTCACGAAATCAAATGCCCGGGCGGGAATGATCATCCATTTCCGCCCAGACGAACCCATCCACATGCAATCGCTCACAGGCAAAACATATGACTTCGATCTCGACTTTAATGGCGTGATTGATTTTCTTCTGCGAAGTGATGGAGCAACCTTTTGGATACAACAACAGGGGGATAATGCAGTCCTTGGATTTGATATTCCTCCGCCAGATCTCGGCATGGATGTTGCTCCACTGGATGGAGGGGAGCTAATTGATGCAAGTCCCACTGATCCTCTGTTATGGGGTACAGCGCCAGATGGGGCTCTCTTTTCCTCATGCATGGATGTGGGCTGTATTGGACTTTGGCTACCGCAACACGGAACCCATGAGGGCTATTTCGGCGTGCAGTTTGAAATTGAGGATGCGATGCACTACGGATGGGTGTATCTCGACAACACCTTTGCCGGATTGGGTGGCGGTGATATTATCGAATGGGCATACCAATCGGAGGCAGGTGTCCCAATCTTTGCTGGAGCCATTCCAGAACCAACCACACTCACACTGTTTGGTACAGGTACGATAGCCCTTGCCCTGACACGAAGGAAGAAGAGAATTTGCGAATCGGGTGGCCGGGACTGACCGGTGAAGGCCAGTCCCAGTTCCCACACCACCGGACATGCGGCTCCGCATCCGGCGGTTCAGAGGATTTCCCCGTCGCGGCGACAGGTCACCCGGGCTGATTTGCGGCCGGGTAGTGGTACGCGATCCACAGCTTGCGAATGGAGACAAGGCCCTGTGATT
>JAHDSS010000375.1 GCA_018432565.1 Kiritimatiellia bacterium | reverse complement strand
GGCGAACCGGCAGGGGCGCATCGCGGCGGATGGGATCCTCGGCCGCGAGCACCGGTATGAAGGCACCTACGGGGCGTCGGTGGTCAAAGTGGGGCGGCTGACGGCCGCGAGCTGCGGACACACGGAGGCCCGGCTGAAGGCGATGGGGAAGGCCTATCGGAAGGTGCACCTGCACCCGGGTTCGCACGCGGGATACTACCCCGGCGCGCGCGAGCTTCACATCAAGCTGCTGTTCGGCGACGACGGCCAACTCTACGGCGGGCAGGTCATCGGCGCGGAGGGCGCGGACAAGCGCGCGGACGTGCTGGCGACGGCGATGCGCGCCGGAATGGATGTGCGGCAGCTCGCGGAGCTGGAGCTGTGCTATGCCCCCCCGTTCAGTTCGGCGAAGGATCCCATCACCGTGGCGGGCATGATCGCCACGAACGTGCTCGACGGGGTGACGACGCAGGTGCACGCCGAGGCCTTGCCCGAAGGCGCGCTGCTGCTCGATGTGCGCGAACCCGCCGAGCTTGTCCAGGGCGCTCTGGACGGTGCGGTGAACATTCCGCTGCACCAGCTGCGCGCGCGGACTGTTGAGCTTCCCAAGGATCGGTTGATCGTGGTCTATTGCCACCAGGGGCTTCGCGGCTACGTGGCGGAACGCATCCTGAAGCAGCTCGGCTACGACGTCGCCAATCTCTCCGGCGGATACCAGACGTGGAAGCAGTTCCAGCCGGAGCACTGGATGCCTTCCGACGACGAGATCGCGGTGTCCAGCACGGGCAGCGAGGGCGGACCGAAGATCGAGAGCGACGAGGCCGAGCCGGCGCAGGTGGTGGATGTGCGCGGGATGCAGTGTCCCGGCCCGGTGGTGCGGATCAAACAGGAGCTCGACGCGCTGGGGGCGGGGGCGCTGCTCAAGGTGGTGGCGGCGCCGGGCTTCGCGCCGGACCTGACGAACTGGGCGAAGTGCGCCGGCCACAAGGTGGTGAAGCGGACCCAGAAGGGCGACCGGCTGGAAGCGGTGCTGCGCAAGGGGGCGGCGGTTGTGCCGTGCGCGGCGGCCGGGAGCGCCGATTCGGCGGCGCTGATTCTGTTCAGCAACGACCTCGACAAGGCGTTGGCCGCAATGATTCTGGCCACGGGCATGGCGGCGGCGGGCATGCGGGTCAGCGTGTTTTTCACGTTCTGGGGCCTGAGCGTGCTGCGCAAGCATCCGGGACCGGCGGTGAAGAAGAGCTGGCTGAACGCGATGTTCGGCTGGATGCTGCCGAAGGGCGCGCAGATGCTCGCGCTCTCCAGGATGCACATGGCGGGCCTGGGCACGGCGATGATGAAGCACGTCATGGCCAGCCAGAACGTGGCGTCGCTGCCGGAGATGCTGCAGAGCGCGCGGCAGCTCGGCGTGAAATTCATTGCCTGCGACATGGCGATGGGCGTCATGGGAATCTCCCGCGAGGAGTTGATCGACGTGGACGAAGTCGCCGGTGTGGCCACGTTCATCGCCCGCGCGAAGGAAAGCGGGCCGACGCTGTTCATTTAGAGGTCATCCTCCTTCGCCAAGGCTTCGGAGGACAAGGGGTTCAGAGGTCAGGGTTCAGGGGGATCCTAGTTGTAGCCGGGCCCGGTGGGCCCGGGCTTCCGAGCGACAGCCCCGGCCCCGTCGGGGCCGGCTGCAACGCGTATCGGGTGTAGGCCAGGGCGGTGACCTGGCTGGATCGGGATTGAACAGCCGCGGGACGGGGTCCGCCGCAGGCGGATAGACTGTTCCGGCTCCGGTTTGGGCGATTTCGATCTTTGGAGACCCGACGCCTTCGTCGGACGGATCTGATTCACCCACGGGTCAAGCCCGTGGGGATCTGGGACCGGGCAGGCAAGCCTGCGGGGGGGAGGGGGGGGGCGTCAGTTGAAATTCCGGGATAATGGGTTAGATTTGTCTATTCAACACAGGAGGTACACATGAAGAAGCAGTTCAAAGCGGTTTGGATGGGATTGTTGGTGGCGGGGCTGGCCGTTGCGGCGTTCGGGCAGGAGGCGCCGGCGCCGGCCGCGCTGGAATTCGAGCCGCTGCCGTATGCGTTCGATGCGCTGGAGCCGTACATTGACGCGCGGACGATGGAAATCCACTACAGCCGGCACCACCAGGCCTATTTCAACAACGTGGTCAAGGCCGTTGCGGGAACGGACATGGAAGGGCAGCCGTTGGAAGACCTGTTTGCCCGGATGAGCCAGTTGCCGGCGGCGGTGCGCAACAACGGCGGCGGGCACTGGAACCATACGCTGTTCTGGAAGGTGATGTCGCCCGACGGCGGGGGGATCCCGGAAGGGGAACTGGGGGCGGCCGTAGATGCCGCGTTCGGGTCGTATGATGACTTCAAGGCGCAGTTCGGCGCGGCGGCGGCCACGCGGTTCGGCAGCGGCTGGGCCTGGCTGTGCGTGGCGGACGACGGATCGTTGTTCATTACCTCCACGCCGAACCAGGACAATCCGCTGATGGATGTGGCCGAGAAGCGCGGCACGCCGATCCTGGGGCTGGACGTGTGGGAGCACGCCTACTACCTGAAGTACCAGAACCTGCGCGGCAGCTATGTCGAGGCGTTCTGGAACGTGGTCAACTGGCCCGAGGTGGCCGCGCGGTTCGCGGCCGCCCTTCAATAGGCAAAAGTAAATAGTATAGACTTCACCCTTACTTACCTGGGAGGGTGAAGTCTATACATTTAACAATTTAGTTTCGGCGATCTTTTTCAGGCGCTGAAGAGAGCGGTCGCTTTCCAGACGTTGGTTAAAACGCCGGAGGGCGTTGGATACGGCGACATAATGCAGGCCGCCGCTCTGTTCTCCAATCTGGCGCAGGGTCAGGCCGGAATGGCGCCGGGCCAGATGGAAGACCAGATCCCGGCCGACATCGCCATGGCGTTCTCGGAACGCATCCCAGGGTTCCCCCTTGGCGGATTCAACGGCGGATATGATGTTGGCAAAGGGAAAGGCCTGGTCCCATTGGCGCAGTTCCGGCTGCTCACGGCGGTCGCCATGCAGGAGGGGGCGCATGCTTTCGCGGAAACCGGGACTGCCGTTCACCAGGGTGTGGGGCAGTTCTTCTTCGTCGATTTCCTTCACATGCTGGCGAACGTACTCTTCAATCCATTTGCGATAGGCATTGGTGCCGTCATTGCGGTTTCCGGATACGCGCCGCCAAAGTTCGGCAGTGCAAAGCCACTCCGGTACGCTGCGGTATCCGGCGAACGCAGGATAGGAACTCCATCGGTACCCCCGAAGGGTTTTAAGGCGGCGGGTGATGAGTTCGGATGAAGGCGGGAGAGTACCGCCTCGTTTTTCCTGGGCCCGGGTGGTTTTGTCCAGGCCCAGGGTCGCGGTGCGGATGGGATTGAGATGGATGTACCGGCTGAGATCCAGTGCCCAGGAGCCGTCTTCTTCGACGAGGATGGCTTTGTACGGGGATGAAAACACCTTGCCGAGCCGTTGGTGCCGCTTGTTGAACCAGACCCCGTAGCTCATGTTGAACCATTGCATGGCGGCATCGAGGTTGTTGCGGGGGACTTGCAGCAGGAAATGATCGTGGGTATCCATCAGCGCATAGGCGTGGATGATCACGCCAAAGCGCTCGGGCAGTTTCGAAAGCAATTCCAGGCGGTGCTCCCGATCGCGGTTGTCGAGGAAAAGCGTCATTCGATTCAAGCCGCGATTGATGACGTGATGCCAGGCGTTGGGAAGACGGATGCGCAGGGGTCTCATGACCGGAAAGATGACCGAGGAGCCGGCCGGTTGTCCATCCAAAAGTAAATAGTATAGACTTCACCCTGAAATAAAAGGGTGAAGTCTATACTTTATACTTATTGGGAAAATCGAGGTAGAGGACGTCGGGGGTGCGGGTCCAGCCGCGGGCGGTCTGGAGGCGGGCGAGGACGCGGAGGCAGAAGGTGCGGATGGCGGGGGCGTCGAGGGGGGCGTAGCGGGAATGGGCCTTGGCTTTCTTGCGCCGGCGGGGGGTGGGGGCGAAGCCGGCGGCGTAGAGTCCGCGCAGGCCGAGGAGTCCGGCGCCGGAGGCGTCGTCCCAGGCGGGGGCGAGCTGCTCGATCAGCGCGCGGAGGCCGGGGAGGAGGGTGATTTCGAGCCAGCCGGCTTCTTCGCGGCGCAGGCGGCGGAAGTCGAGGGTCCAGAGGATTTTTCCTTCGGCGGTGAGGGTGCGGGCGGGGCGGACGAGGCGGGAGGCGAAGAGCTGCCAGACGAGAAGGGGGACGGGGCCGGGCCAGAGGTCGGGGTCGAAGACGGGGGCCTCGGGGCCGGGCAGGTGGGCGGCAGCCCAGGCGCGGGCGGCATCGTTCTGGTTGAGGGTGCGCAGGGCGCGGTAGATGAGGAGGTGGAGGTAGTCGTCGGGGAGGGGGGGGGCGAGGCGCTGGTCGGCGAGGTAGGCGGTGACGGCGGCGGAGACGGCTTCGGCGGCGGCGGGGTCGAGGGGGGCGGTTTTTCCCGTGGCGTGGAGGAGTTCCTCGAGGTGGGCGCGCAGCGTGGCGCGGATGTCGTCGCTGGAGGAAATGGGAATCATGCGGCGGCGGGGAGGGCGGGGAAAGGGGAATGAGGGTTGGGGAGAGAGGATTTTGTTCGGGTTATGTCGGCGCGGAAACCAACCGGCGTCTTTCCCGCGCTGCCGCGTTGAGGCCGACCACGGACGGACACGAGTCCTGTCCGGGTCGTCCGCAACGCGGCATCATCGGAAAATCCACCGGTTATTTCCGCGAAACAGCCCCGCCAAAACCCGAACGAAATCCTCTGCCACCACGTCCTGCGGACAGCGGGCCGAAAGCGGAAGTTTTCCATGGCGTGGAAAACGGGGGGGGTGGAAACGGGCCGCGGCAGGCCGCGGGGGGCGGAGGGATCATTGGCGGCCGATGAGGTTTTCGATTTCGGAGAGGAACTGGGAGGCGTCGCGGAAGCGGCGGTACACGGAGGCGAAACGGAGGAAGGCGACTTCGTCGAGTTTTTCGAGTTTGTCGAGGACCTTGCGTCCGATGACGGTGGAGGGGACTTCGCGGTCGTACTCGGTTTCGATTTCGTGGGCGATTTCGTCCACGATCATGTCGAGCTGGGGGTCGGAGACGGGGCGTTTGACGGCGGCATGGGCGATGGCGGCGCGGAGCTTGGGGCGGTCGAAGTCTTCGTGCCGGCCGTCGCGTTTGAGGACGGTGAGGACGGCCTTGACGACTTCCTCGTAGGTGGTGAAGCGGTGGCCGCAGCGGGCGCAGACGCGGCGGCGGCGGATGACGGCGCCGTTGCGGATGGAGCGGGAGTCCACCACTTTGTCGTCGGACTGGGCACACTTGGGACAGCGCATGGACCCGATAGTGGGCGGGGGGGGGAGGGGAAGTCAAGCGCGGAGGGGGGGCGGAAGGCAGAGGACGGAAGACGGAGGACGGAGGACGGAGGACGGAGGACAGGGGGGCAGAGGTCAGGGGAAACGGGGGCAGGGGACAGAACGGCGCGGCTTGCATTTTGTCCGGGGGCTTGTGAATATGAGGACATGAACGAACGCGACGACCATGGGATGCGGATATACCTGCGCGAGATCGGGCAGGTGGATTTGCTGACGCCCGCGGAGGAGGTCAAGCTGGCGCGGCGGATCAAGCGGGGGGACGAGGCGGCGCGCCAGAAGATGATCCGGGCGAATCTGCGGCTGGTCGTGAAGATTGCGGGCGACTACGCGCGGCTGGGGCTGCCGCTGCTGGATCTGATCAGCGAGGGCAATCTGGGGCTGATGAAGGCGGTGGACCGGTTTGATCCGAAGAAGGGCGGCAAGCTGAGCACGTATGCGGCGTGGTGGATCAAGCAGGGGATCCGGCGGGCGCTGGCGAACCAGGGCAAGACGATCCGGCTGCCGTCGCACATGGTGGACAAGCTGTTCCGCATGCGGCGGATGCAGGAGACGCTGGCGCACGAGCTGGGACGGGCGCCGACGGCCGCGGAGCTGGCGAAGCGGCTGGAGGTGCCGGAGAAGACCGTGAAGTACTGGCTGGAGGTGTCGCAGCGGCCGACGTCGCTGGACATTCCGCTGGGCGAGGACGGGCGCGAAAGCCTGGGCGACACGATCAGCGATTCGAAGGCGAAGTCGCCGTTTGATGAATTGAACGACCAGCAGCTGCTGGAGGAGATGGCGCAGCACGTGGTGAAGCTGGGCGAACGCGAACAGCTGATTCTGAAGCGCCGGTTCGGACTGGGCGGGGTGGAGCCGGAGTCGCTGGAGGAAGTCGGCGAACGGCTGGGCATCACCCGCGAACGGGTGCGCCAGCTGCAGAACCAGGCGCTGGCGACGCTGCGGGAGAAGATGCTGGAAGAGTAGCGGGGCCGGAAAACCGTCCGGCCCCGGAACCCACAAGACGAGTCCAAGGAGACGATCATGGCGGAAGAAGCAGGCAGGGACATCCAGATGGATGCGGCAAATTTGTACCGGGAAGAGACCTATACGGACCTGAAGGCGGGATCGCTGCGCAAGCTGGTGCCGGTGACGGCGGACGGGGCGGAGGATCCGTCGCGGGAGCCGATTTATACGGCGGTGGCGCAGGTGATGACGCCGGGCGGGGTGCTGCCGCTGAGCGGCGAAGTGCACGGGGCGAAGACGCTGGCGGAGGCCATGGCGGGTTTTCCGGCGGCGATCAAGCAGGCGCTGTCGGACCTGCGCGAGGAGATGGAGGCGATGCAGCGCGAGCGGGCGTCGCAGATCGTGGTGCCGGGGCGCAATGCGCCGCCGCCGCCGCCGGACCTGCTGGCGCGCTGAGGAAGGCGGACGGGTTTCCGAAAGGCGGAACACATGCCGCGGCTGAAGGTGGTCCTGATGGGATCGGGGGCGCTGGCGTGTCCGCTGCTGGAGGGGATTCTGCGGGAGGGGAAGGATGAGCTGGCCGGGGTGGTGACGCAGCCGGATCGTGCGGCGGGGCGGGGGCTGCGCTGCGCGCCGTGCGAGCTGAAGCGGCTGGCGGAATCGCGGGGGCTGCCGGTCTGGACGCCGGAGCGGGCGGGCGATCCGTCGTTCGTGGCGCAGATGGCGGAGCGGGCGCCGGATGTGATCGTGGTGGCGTGTTTCGGGCAGTTCCTGAAGGAGGACCTGCTGGCGGTGCCGCGGCTGGGGACGGTGAATGTACATCCGTCGCTGCTGCCGAAGTACCGGGGGGCGAGTCCGATCCAGTGGGCGCTGGCGAACGGCGAACGGGAGACCGGCGTGAGCGTGCTGTACGTGACGCCGAAGATGGATGCGGGGGATGTGCTGGCGCAGGAGCGCATGGCGATCGGGCCGGAAGAGACGGCGGCGACCCTGGAGCCGAAACTGGCGGCGAAGGGGGCGGACCTGCTGGGGCGGGTGCTGGACGGGTTCCGGGAGGGGCGGACCCAGGGGGTGCCGCAGACGGAGTCGGAAGCGACGTTTGCGCGGAAGCTGACGAAGGAGGACGGGCGGGTGGACTGGCGCCGGCCCGCGGACGAGATCCGGAACCGGTGGCGGGGGTTTTCGCCGTGGCCGGGGGCGTATGCATTTCTGCCGGGCGGGGAGTTGCTGAAGATTCACGGGATGACCGTGGAGGCGGGGCGCGAGGGCGCGGCGCCGGGGGAGGTGATCGAGGCGAAGGGGGAGGGGCCGGTGGTGGCGGCGGGAGAGGGGGCGGTGCGGTTGACGGCGGTGCAGCCGGCGGGGAAGAAGGTGATGCCGGGGGCGGCGTTTTTGTGCGGGCACCGCCTGGCGGCGGGGATGAAGCTGGAGTGACAGAGGATGCCAACGGGGGGGGCATAGGTTTTGACGGGGGCGGGCGGGGGAGGCTATAGTGTTGGCGTTGTCCGGCGGTGGCCGGGCGGTTGAAGGGATGATCATGGATTCGACGTGGATTGTGAAATGGGGACTGGAAGGCATCGGCTATGCGGCGTCGCTGATCATTCTGGTTTCGATGCTGATGACGAACGTGTACCGCCTGCGTCAGATCAATCTGGCGGGGGCGCTGCTGTTCGCGCTGTACGGCTGGCTGATCCAGGCGTGGCCGGTGGTGGTGATGAACCTGATGATTGCCGGGGTGGACATCTGGATTCTCCTGCAGATGATGCGCTACTACGCGTATTTCGACCTGGCGCCGGCTTCGACGATCGGGAAGGATTACCTGCAGCGTTTTTTCCTGTTTCACGAGCAGGAATTGATGAGGCACTCGCCGGGGCTGACGTTCGAGGAGCTGGTGGATGCGCAGACGAGCATTCTGTTTCGCAACATGCTGCCGGTGGGGTTGTTTTCCTACCGCCAGAAAGGGCCGGACGCGGACATCCTGATTGATTTCATGATTGCGGAATACCGCGACTACAAGGCGGGGCGGTATCTGTACAAGACGAAGCGGATGTATTTCAAGGAGCAGGGAATCAAGCGGTTCCACGCGGTGGCGCGGCATCCGGCGCAGCCGAAGTATTTTCTCCGCAACGGATTTGTCCGGGAGGAAGGCAAGTCGGGCGGCTTTGTGAACGAGCTGTGAGCCCGGCGGTGGCGGCGGGGTACCGCATGAGGCCGGACGCGGCGCTGGTGCTGGAGGGGGGCGGCATGCGCGGGCAGTATGCGTCGGGGGTGATGGATGGGTTTCTGCAGGCGGGGCTCCGGTTTCCCTATGTGATCGGGGTGTCGGCGGGGATCAGCAACGCGGCGTCGTATGTGGCGGGGCAGGCCGGCCGCAACCGGGAGATCTTTACGCGTTTTGCGGGGGACCGGCGCTATTTTTCGTGGCGGAACTGGCTGCGCGGAGGCAATCCGTTCGGCATGGATTTCATTTACCGGGAACTGCCGGATCACATTCCGTTTGATTTCGAGGCGTTTGCGGCGTCGCCGGTGCGGTTCCGGGTGGGGGCGACGGACTGCGCGACGGGGCGGGCGGTGTTTTTCGACAAGGACGACGCGCCGTTGGCGGAGGCGCTGATCGCGAGCGCGTCGCTGCCGATGGTGGGGCGGATGGCGCGGGTGAAGGGGCGGCTGTACCTGGACGGGGGCATTGCCGCGCCCATTCCGTTCCGGCAGGCGGCGGCGGACGGATTTTCGCGGCGGGTGGTGGTGCTGACGCGCAACCGGGGATTCCGCAAGCGGGCGCCGGGGTCGGCGGTGCGCGCGGCGATCCGGTGGAAGTACCGGCGGTTTCCGGCGCTGGCCGACGCGGTGGCGCGCCAGCACGAGACGTATAACCGCGCGCTGGACGAACTGGCGGCGGAGGAGGCCGCGGGGCGCGTGCGGGTGATTCGGCCGTCGCACCCGCTGGCCGTGGGGCGCTACAGCCAGAACCGGGAGGAACTGGAACGGCTGTATCAAAACGGCCTGGCCGATGCGGCGGCGCGGCTGGACGAATTGCGCGGTTTCCTTTCGGCGTGAAAGCCGCTAAGGTGTCCGGGTGACATCGGCACCGGCAGTCCCCTGGATCGAGTTGGATCGCGTGACGGTGCATTTTCCGATCCGGCGCGGCGTGATGGCGCGGGTGCGGGGGCAGGTGCATGCGGTGGACGGGGTCTCGCTGGAAATCCGGCGGGGCGAGACGCTGGGGCTGGCGGGGGAATCGGGCTGCGGCAAGACGACGCTCGGGCGCGTGGTGGCGGGGCTGGAGCGGCCGACGGCGGGCGACGTGAGGCTGGCGGGGCGGACGCTGTTTGCGCCGGCGGTGCGCAGGCCCCTCGCCAAGGATCAGCGGCGGCGCATCCAGATGGTGTTCCAGGACCCGATGGCGGCGCTGAATCCGCGGATGACCATCGGCGACCTGCTGACGGAGGGACTGGCGGAGCATCGCCTGCTGAAGGGGGAAAAGCGGGAGGCGGCGGCGACGCGGCTGCTGAAGGAAGTGGGGCTGGATGAATCGGCGCTGTGGAAGTATCCGTTTGAGTTCTCGGGGGGGCAGCGGCAGCGGATCTGCATCGCCCGGGCCGTGGCACTGGAACCGGACCTGGTGGTGTGCGACGAAGTGGTCAGCGCGCTGGACGTGAGCGTGCAGGCGCAGGTGATCAATCTGCTGATGGATCTGCGGCGGCGGCACGGGCTGGCCTATCTGATGATCGGGCACGACTTGAGCGTGCTCCAGCATGTGTCGCACCGGATCGCGGTGATGTATCTGGGCTGTCTGGCGGAGATCGGGCCGGCGGATTCGATGGTGGCGGCGCCGAAGCATCCCTATGCGCAGGCGCTGGTGGCGGCGGTGCCGGTGCCGGGGACGCCGCGCGGGCGCAAGGCCCTGGGCGGCGAACCGCCGTCCGCGGCCAATCCGCCGCCGGGCTGCCGGTTTCATCCGCGCTGTCCCCGAGCGATGCCGGTTTGCCGCCGGGAGGCGCCGGCGGCGCGCGATGTCGAAGGTCACCGCGTGTGGTGCCATTTGTATCCGGAGACGCCGGGCTAGATTTAACATTTAAGGGCTGACCCCGATGAAAGTGAAGGTCTGACCTATGAAGACAGCGGGAAGATATTGGCTGGCGGCGGCGCTGGCGGGCGCGGCGGCGGTGCAGGGGACGCAGGGCGCGCCGTGGGCGGACTGGGAAACGCCGCGGCCGGACGCGGCGCTGGCGGCGGAGTTCCGTCCGGGCTGGGTCGTGGAAAGGGAACGGATGACCATGGGGTCTCATCCGGAAACCTTTCTGGAATGGAACCGGGGCTATGACGGAGAACTGGTGCTGACGCCGGTGCCGGGGAAAGACCGTCCGGACGGTCCCCTCACGGTGCACCTGTGGCATGCGGTGGTGCATCCGGACCAGATGAACTGGCCGGAGTCCGACCGGTTGCCCGCGAATTTTGTTCCGGATGTCCTGCCGGGCGCCGAGGTCGGGCGGATGGTGGCGGAGGAAACCTGGTCAGCAGCGGCGGAGTTTCCGGTGCGCGTGCCGGTGGTGCGTCCGCGGTCGTGCCGGTCGCCGGCGACGTGGCGGATCCGGCGGCCGGCGGCGCTGTTTGGCGGCTACGAGGTGCGGGACGCGGCGGGGCGCGAGGTGTGCCGGGGGCGGCTGCCGGCGCGTCGGGTGTCGGAGACGCGGCGCACGCTGGTGGGAATGGAGGAGAACGATGAAACACTGAAGCAGGTGACGGAGCACAGCGGAACGGTGGACCGGGTGGGGGATCTGCCGGACGCGCTGGAGGCCTATGCCCAGGTGCAGGCGGTCTGGGTTACCGAGGCGCTCCGGGAGAAACTGGAGGGACGCGAGGCGCTGCTGCGGCGGCTGCTGCTGAGCGGGGTGCGGATCACGGGGGAGACGGGGGTGGTGGAGCGGATCCAGGAAGCGGTGGGAACCGGCCAAGACGGGCGGGCGGTGCTGGGGGCTGCCCGGCCGCACAGCATGGCCTCGGACGGCCGCCGCAGTCTGCGGCCCCTGAAACGCGTGCGGATCATGAAGGAAGACAACGAGGGCTGCGGGGAGTTCGAGAAAAGCGTATTCGAAAACGAGGCCAACCTGTTTGCGCGGGATCTGGATGCGTTTGTCACGTGGACGTGGGCGGGCTGGCTGGTGTTTGCGGGCGGCGTGGTGGCGATTCTGGCCGTGGTGTTCATCCGTCACAAGGGCGAGCGGCGGGTGGCGGTCTGGTGGGCGCTGCCGGGCTGGGCCGGGCTGTGCGCGCTGGCGCTGTGGGGCGGCGGCAGGCTGCTGCTGGACCGCCAGGCGCGGGCGGATGTGACGGAATACCGCCTGATCATGGCGGGGTGGCCGGAGATGCACTGCCGGGCCGTGGCGTCGGCCATGACCTTTGAGCCGGGTCGGCCGGAGTGGGGGATGCCGCCGGACGCGGTCCGGGTGGAAGAACGGTCCGTCGCCCTGGATGGCTGGTGGGCCCGGCTGGATGAGCTGCGCGATGCCCGCGAACGGCGCTTGAAACTGCCGCGGCAACCCTCCGGCATGACGCTGGAACTGGAGGCGGGCTGGTTCGAGCCGGCGCAGATGCCGGTGCTGGTGGAGGATGGCGATGTGGACTCGCCGGGACGCCGGGTGGCGGCTGCGGAGGATATGGATGGCGTGTATGTGCTGGCGGAAGGGCGGTGGCGGGATCTCGGGCCAATGAAGGCCGGGGAGCGGCGGGATCCGCTGGCGGCAGGAACAATGAAATGGAACCGCCTGCCGGGATTGCCGGATAAATTGAGCGATGGATTCCAGGATTGGTATTGGCGCGAGCCGTGCCGGAATCCGGAGCATCATCATCCGCCGGAGGAGAGCCTGCCGCCCCGGCATGACTGGGTGGTGGTGGCGTGGAAGAAGAACACGGCGCCGCGGGTGTTCCCGGCCGGGGACGGCTGGCGGTTGCAGGGGCGTACGGTCTGGGTGGAGCAGTGGCCATGAATCAAACGAATGCGCAGGCGGTGGTGCGGCTGGAGGGATTGAGCAAGCGCTATCCCAACGGGGTGGAGGCGGTTAAATCCCTGTCGCTGGAGGTGAAGGCGGGGGAGGTGTTCGGGCTGGTGGGGCCGAACGGGGCGGGCAAATCCACGTTGCTAAAGCTGGTGGCGGGGCTGCTGCGGCCGGAGCGGGGGCGCGTCATGATGGAGGACCGGGATCTGACGGGAAAACCGTCGGAGGCGGCGCGCTGGATCGGGCTGATGCCGGATCCGCTGGGGGTGTATACGGACATCAGCTGCCGGGAATATCTTCAGTTCTTTGCGAAGGTCCACCGGCTGGAGGGCGCGAAACTGGCGCAGCAGATGGCGGCGGCGGTGGACATGCTCGGGCTGGGGCCGTGGATGGAGTCGGAGGTGGAATCGCTGTCGGCGGGCTGGCAGCGGCGGCTGGCGCTGGGGCGGATGCTGCTGCTGGATGCGCCGCTGCTGCTGCTGGACGAGCCGGCGGCGGGGCTGGATGTGCGGGCCCGGGCGGAGCTGCTGGAGATCGTGCGGGGGTTGTCGGGCATCGGGCGCACGGTGGTGATTTCGTCGCACATCCTGCCGGAGCTCGAAGAACTGGCGGACCGGTTCGGGATCATGAACGAAGGGCGTTGGGTAGAGGTGGCGCCGGGGCGGACGTTTTTCGACCGGCGGGAGCTGAAGGCGGGGCTGGGGGGCAGCCGCTGGCGGATTCTCTGCGCGGATCCGGCGGGCGCGCGGGCGGCGCTGGAAGGCGCGGGACGGACCGTCGTCGAAATCGAGGGCGGGGTGGAATTCGCGGCGGATGACGAAGAGGCGGCGTCGCGGGGACTGGAGGCGGTGGTGCGGGCGGGAGGCCGGGTGATGGATTTCCGCCGGCTGGATACCGGACTGGCGGACGTGGTGCTGCGGGTGCTGAACGGAGGAGAGTCGTGATGAACGCGCTGTTCTGGCTGGATCTGCGGGTGCGGGTGCGGGAGCGCCGGCTGTGGGGCATGCCGCTGTTTTTTCTGACGATGCCGCTGCTGATCGTGATGCTGGCGATGGCGACCAGCCTGAAGGGGCGGGAGGCGGTGGACCCGGGCGAGGTCGGCATGATGGTGGCGATGTGCGCGATATTCTGCCAGGCGGGGCTGCTGGTGATTCTGTCGCCGCTGGCGGCGGCGCAGCGGATTTCGCAGGAGCGCGAGCAGCGGACCTATGCGGCGCTGGTGAATTCGCCGCTGGGACCGGGGGCGATCGCGCGCGGCAAGCTGCTGGGGGCCTGGGCGTTCACCCTGTGGCTGGGCGTGCTGACGCTGCCGTTCGTGCTGGCGGCGACGTTGTGGGGCGGGATGGAGACGTGGGTGCCGCTGGCATGCTTCGGGCTGAACCTGCTGGCGGGGCTGACGCTGTGTTCGCTGGCCCTGGGGCTGTCGGGGCTGTTCGGGCGGTCGCTCAGCGCCTATCTGGCATCGGGGGCGCTGTTGTTTCTATGGTGCCTGGCGCTGCCGATGATCGGGGGCCTGACGCTGGGGCTGCTGGAAAGCGGGAACCAACCGACGCCGGGCCAGTTGCGGGCGGTGTTCTGCGGGTTTTTCCTGCATCATCCGATGGCGCCGCAGATCTGGCTGGCGATGCGCGGCAGCGGAGCCGTGGTGACCTTCACTGACTGGGGCGTCTGGGTGCCGCTGTATGGCACGGTCATCTGGCTGCTGCTGATGTGGGCCGGCTACGCACTGGCCGTCCGCGGTCTTCGCCGCGAAGTGTATTAACCCGGCAAAGTGAATAGTTACGGTCTGACCCCGGTG